>JAYOII010000139.1:0-7823 GCA_038118685.1 Opitutia bacterium | reverse complement strand
GATCTTCGGGGATCTGGTCGGCCGAGCCTTCGATCATCATCATTTCCTTCTCGCTACCAACGTAGATCAAGTCGAGGGTGGAATCGTACATTTGCTCGTTGGTCGGGTTAACCACGAATTCACCGTCGATCTCACCCAAGCGTACGCACCCGACCGGGCCGTCCCATGGAATGTCGGAGATCATCAGGGCGGCCGAAGCGCCGTTGACCATCAGGACGTCGGCTTCGTTAACCTGATCGGTTGAAAGAAGATACCCGATGACTTGGACTTCGTTGAGGAAGCCCTTGGGGAAGAGCGGACGAAGAGGACGGTCGCAAAGGCGGGAAGTGAGAATTTCTTTCTCGCTCGGACGGCCTTCGCGCTTGAAGTAACCGCCGGGGAAACGGCCGGCTGCGGTGAATTTTTCGCGGTAGTCGACGGTCAGGGGGAAAAAGTCCTGCCCGGGGCGAAGGGTGGCGGCTGCGGTTGCGGAGACGAACAGGCTGGTCTCCCCTTTGGATATGGTTACTGCGCCACCTGCCAGACCGGCCAATGTGCCGGAGGATATTTGAATGCCGAGCTTCTCGGCAGTTACGTTGTGTTTTTGATTCATTTTTCGTGCTTACGTGTGTGTTTTTGTTCTTTATTCTTCATCCCTTCGGCTCGACCGGATTGCCTGACCGAAGTCCTCGATCGAAAAAACAAGCATCACCTTTTGGGTGCGGGTTTTCGCGTAACGTAGGAAATAAACTCTTGGTCAAGATTGACCTCGAGTATGAAAGAGTGGACGGGAATCTTGCCCCTAGCGGCGCAAGCCAAGCTTCTCGATGATCGCTTGGTAACGTTTCAAATCCGTCTTCTTGAGGTAATCAAGGAGCTTTCTCCGACGGGCTGCCATCATCAACAGGCCGCGACGGGAATGGAAATCCTTGCGGTGCGTTTTCAAGTGTTCCGTAAGATGAGCGATACGGGCGGAGAGCAGGGCGATTTGCACTTCACTCGATCCGGTATCCTTGTCGTGGGAACGGTTTTCTTCGATTATGTTTTGTTTGTTTACTTGTTCTGACATGAGTTTTCATGAGTTTCTCGACACGTGGAACCAGCGGATGCTAGTCCGCATTTCAGGGTGAGCCGAAATGCCGTTACGTCCAAAGCCAAGCAGGGCAAGGTTTTGGTGAGTCAAGGAGGCAATTCTTGGGAATGACCTCTAACGCTGGGAAAACATCATGGCTTTTTCGGCTATCTTTACAAGCCCGAAAGCTTCCCTCTTGCCACCCGTCCCAACAGTCACACCATTCAATTCAATATGAAGACTCTTTACTTCGCCTACGGTTCGAATATGAATCAAGAACAAATGTCCACGCGCTGCCGGGGTTCCGAGCTCGGTTCACTCGCCCGCCTCACCGGTTGGCGCTACTTCATCAACGGTCGGGGTTATGCCGGAATTGAGGAATCCCCGTCCGATCATGTCCTTGGTTGCTTTTGGTCGCTCGAAGACGAACACGTCGCCTCTCTCGACCGTTACGAAGGGGTGAAGGGAAATTTTTATTCAAAGGAAACCCTCGAAGTCGAGAAACCGGAGGATGGATCGAAAGTGTCCGCCCTCGTTTACCTCTCGGTCAACCGGGAATACGGAATTCCCACTCCACGTTATCAGGGCGTGGTGGTCTCGGGGGCTCGAGAAATCGGACTGCCCGCCGATTACCTCACCATGCTCGAGTCCTGGGCGGACGGATGCCCAAGGGATGCCTGATTTGAAAAACCAAAGCCCGTCTTCGTTCGAGGGATGGGAATTTTTCGTCGATACGGGCGGGACCTTCACCGATTGCTTCGGAAAAGATCCGGAAGGAACGATCCACCGGGCCAAAGTGCTTTCCCGGGGGACGCTTTCTGCCAGCGTTCGCAAAGCTGCTTCTTCGACCGAACTGATCCTCGATGGCTCGCCCGATTGGCCGGCCGGTTTTCCCGAAGGTTTTCAGGTCATCCTGCCCCGTTCCCCCGAATTCACCGGTCGGGTAACCGCATGGAAACCAACAATAGGCAGACTGGTTCTAGACCAATCCATACCCGACGGAGTCGATCCCCGCGGTGCTCTCGAGCTTCTTTCGGGGGAGGAAGCTCCTGTGCTCGGAATGCGTCTCATTCTTGCCCGCAATGGGGTCGAGTCCGAAAGCGTCCCATGCCGGATGCGCTTGGCCACCACCCGTTGCACCAATGCTCTGCTTGAGCAGGCCGGTTCCCCGCCTGTCCTTTTCGTCACCGCTGGCTTTCCCGACCTTTTGGAAATCGGAGACCAACGCCGGACCGGTCTGTTCGATCCCGTCCCGCGCAAACGGGCATCCCTCGAGGGATTGGTGGTGGAAGTCGATGAGCGGACCGACCGCGAGGGTGAAATCATCCGCTCACCTGATCATGCTTCCGTTCTTTCCTTCGCCAAGGAAGCCCTTGCCCAAGGATACCGCTCGGCTGCCGTCTCCTTTAAGAATTCTTATCTGAACGATGCGAACGAACGGACCGTGGTCTCCCTCCTCCGGGAAGCGGGTTTCGAATTCGTGGTCGGCTCGGGAGCCACTCATCCCTTTCCCAAATGGCTTCCCCGTTGCGAATCCGCCGTCACCGAGGCTTACCTGAACCCCATACTCCGCCAATACCTCGACTCGGTCGGGAAGGGCATGAGCGCCCAAGGCGAGCTTCTCGTCATGTCGAGCGCCGGCGGTCTGATCGACCGGGACGGCTACCGGGCGATCGACAGCTTGCTCAGCGGTCCCGCAGGTGGGGTAGTGGGGGCCGGGGCAACCGCCCAAGCCGCCGGCATCGATCAATTCATCAACCTGGACATGTGAGGCACCAGCTCGGATGTTTCCCGCTACTCCGGTTCCTTCGCCTACCAATCCGCTCACCAAGTCGGGGACGCCCGGATCTCGAGCATCGCCATGAAGATCGAGACCGTAGCCGCCGGGGGCGGTTCGATCTGCCGGGTCGAAGACGGGCTCCTGCGTGTCGGTCCGCAAAGCGCGGGCGCCCATCCCGGGCCCGCCTGTTACGGTTTCGGAGGCCCGCTCTGCCTGACCGACGTCAACTTGCTCCTCGGCCGGCTCGATCCTTCGCGCTTTTCCACTCCCGTGTCCCTCGAAGATGCGCAAGCAAGGCTTGCCGAGATGGTCGAACAAAGCGGGCGTCCAAGCGAAGAACTTTTGGAAGGCTTCCTCGCCGTCGCCGACGACGCCATGGCCAATGCCATCCGCAAAGTCTCCACTGCCGAAGGGTACGATCCGTCCGAACATGCCTTGCAGACTTTTGGTGGGGCTGGTGGGCAACATGCCTGCGGGGTCGCCCGCCGACTCGGCATGAAAAAGATTTTCTCCCCAGCCGACTCCGGTTTGCTCAGCGCCTACGGACTTTCCCGCGCCCGGGTCGAGCGACTCGTCGAGCGATCCGTTCTTTCGCCCATCGATTCGCAAGCCCTTGTCCAGTTGGAAGAGGGAATGATCGCCGAGGGCCTGGACGCCATCGAAAAACTCGGGCAACGGGGGAGGGTGGCCGGCAAGAGCGCCTTCGTCCGTCTTCTCGGACAGGACGTGCCTCTCGAGATCGAATATGCTGACTCGGTGGAAATCGAAAGCCTGTACCGTAAGAAATTCGAACGCGTGTTTGGATACTTTCCCGATGGACGGGAACTGGAAGTCCATTCGCTTCGCATATTGGTTGCAGGGGCATCCCCGTCCCTGGAAAAAGAAACTTTTCCCGAAGGTCCCTTGCGAAAGCCTGCCGAGGGAGCCCTTGTCAGGGATGCCATCGAACCGGGTGAACGCATTGCCGGACCCTGTCTGGTGGCGGATGATTTCGGAACCCTTTGGATCGAGAAGGGTTGGACCGCGTGCATGGGCACGCGCGGGAGCCTCCTGCTCGAACTGAACGAATGCACGGGCTCGAGCCTTTCCTTTCCCGCCGCCGCCCGGCGCGAGCTTTTTGCCAGCCGCTTCCTCTGTCTGGTTGAGGAAATGGGAGCCCAGCTCGAACGCACCGCCCTGTCCGTCAACGTTCGTGAACGACTCGATTTTTCCTGCGCCTTGCTTGACCGCGCCGGTTACCTGGTCGCGAACGCTCCCCACATTCCGGTCCACCTCGGCGCCATGGGGGTATGCGCCCGCCGTCTGCTTGATCTCTTCCCCAACCTTCGATCCGGGGACGTCCTTGTTTCCAATCACCCCGCCTTCGGCGGTTCCCACCTGCCCGACGTAACGGTCCTCGCCCCCGTTTTCGGTACCGGCGACCAACCCTTTTGCTTCCTGGCCAACCGGGCCCATCATGCCGAAATTGGAGGGGTCTCACCCGGTTCCATGCCCGCGGGAACCAGTTCCCTTTCCGAGGAAGGGGTGGTCCTTTCCCCTCGCTTGCTTTTCGAATCCGGAGAATCGAGGATGGATCAGCTCGGCGAACTCCTTCGCTCCTCCTCTCATCCCTCCCGTCAGCCCGATCAGAACCTGGCCGACCTCTCCGCTCAAGTCGCTTCCCTGCGCCAAGGAACGGAAGCAATGGAGGCACTCGTCCGCGAGCACGGGGAAAACGAGTTGGCCGAACAAATGGACGCCCTGCGTGAGGAATCATCCGCAAGTTGCACCAAGTTCATCAAGGAAATGGGCGAATGCGAATTTTCGACTATCCAAACTCTCGATGACGGGGACCGCCTGGCCCTTCGGGTGGCCGTCGAGAAAGGACGGGCAACGTTCGACTTTTCAGGGACCGCTTCCGCAAGACCGGACAACCTCAACGCCACCGAGGCCATCGTCACCAGCGCGGTCTGCTATGGTTTGCGCCTCCTCATCGGCAAGGATCTGCCGCTCAACGAAGGACTGCTTGAGCCCGCTGACTTGATCATTCCCGAAGGCTCCCTTCTTCATCCATCCTTCCCCGACGATCCAGCGGAGTGCCCCGGAGTGGCGGGTGGGAACGTCGAAGTCAGTCAGCGCATCGTCGACCTGATCCTCTCCGCCTTCGGACGGGTGGCTTGTTCGCAAGGGACGATGAACAACCTGACCTTTGGCAACGCCTCCTTCAGCCATTACGAAACCATCGGGGGCGGAGCCGGAGCGGCCATCGGTCAGGAAGGAACCTCCGCCGTACAAGTCCATATGACCAACACCGCGATCACCGATCCCGAGATTCTCGAATCGCGCTTCCCCGTCCGCCTGGTTGGTTTTGGCAAGCGTATTGATTCGGGGGGCAAGGGCTCGTGGGACGGGGGCGACGGGATCGAGCGCCACTATCTCTTTGAGGAAGAAGTCGAGATATCCCTGCTTACCCAGCGAAGAACTTCCGGACCCGATGGGTTGTGTGGCGGAGAAGCCGGCCTACCCGGCGAACAAATCCTCATTCGGGCCGACGGGACCGAGGAAATTCTGAAATCGGCCGACTCGCGAACCGCTTGTCCCGGGGACCGCCTTATTCTGCGCACACCCGGAGGAGGCGGGGCGGGGGAACCCGAATTGCTTGCCTAGGATTTTATTGATATTGACAGACCTGGTCTAGTCTGGTCTTATATTGAAGTGAAAACTTTTACCATTACCGAAGGCAAGGCCCAGCTGTCCGCTCTTGTCGAGCAGGTCAGTTCAACCAAGAAACCAATCGTGATAGGGCGGGCGGGCAAACCCCTCGTGCAATTGGTGCCTTACGAACCGGGCAATCCATCCGGACGAATCGGATGCCATGAAGGCAAAATCGAATTGGCGGATGATTTTGACGAGTGGGGAGAGGAAGAGTCCGAGTCCTTTGGCATGGTGGCGGAATGAGTGGTTGCTACCTGCTCGATACCCATGCCCTTCTCTGGGCCACGGGAACACCGGCGAAACTATCCAAGGAAGCAAGAAAAAGACTGGAAGAGGAATCCGTCCGGATTTTGGTCAGCCATGCAACGATTTGGGAATTGTCCATCAAATGGACTATAGGGAAAATCAAATTGCCCGACGGATATTTCGAATCACTGGAGAACAATGGGTTTGAGATCATGCCCATGACGGATGCTCACTTCAGCGCCTACCGTGCCTTGCCTCTTCTTCATCGCGATCCTTTTGATCGCATGCTTGTTGCCCAGGCTCAATCGGAGGATCTTCCGCTCCTGAGCGCGGATGCAAAAATTTCAGCCTACGACGTGAACGTCGTTTGGTAAGCGAGTCCGAATTACTCGCCTAGCGGATCGAACCCGATTCGTAGTGGTAAAAGGAGGGGGTGCAGTTTTGGCTTCCGAGGAGGTAGAGCCATCCGCCGAGATCGTGATTCCACAGGTAGGGATAAGCCTCCGATTGAGTCCAGGTCCAATGGTGATCCTTGAACCAGAGCCACAAGCCACCCGAATCGTCGGGGTGCGCGTACGCCCAGCCCAGTTGGGCGTGGTAAATCCATTCGGTGTTTTCGTGCCTGCGGAAGGTTCCGAACCACGGCGAGGTACGCCAACCACCTTGCGTCAGGAGGGTGTCGGACCACCAATGGATTCCGTCGCCCGGGGTGGTGAGCTTCTTGGTTGATCCGGCCGTCGTGCCCACCTTGTTGGTGACCACCGCTCGGTAGTAGTAGCGCTTGCCGGGTTCGAGTTTGAGTTCGAGGTAGAAGTTCGGACTGCCCGGGAAAAGGGATGCGGGATGAAGGGTGGAGTTGCGGAAGAGCATATTGTCCGCCAACTCGAATGCGGCCTTGGTGATTGGACTACCGCCGTTTGAGAGGATCATTCCCCACAACCGGATTTTGCCGTTTTCCAATTCCTCACGGGCGAGGGTCTTGGGCAAGGGACGAAAAAGGGTGACGACCGGATCGCCCGGTGCGGGCCCCGTGGCATTTTGATCGGTTCGGGTCTGGTTGTTCTCGGGTGGTGGAGAAGTGCCGTTGTAATCAGGTGGCGGAGTGGTCTGGTTGGGTGGTGGAGGGGTGATGAAGGCTGACCAATCGTAGGGCCAGTTGGGATTGGTGGAGAAAGATGAGTGGATCTTGTCTTTGTTAGCGTTGGAGAGGGAGGGGGTGTTTCCGAACATTTCGGTCATGTTCACGGCGGCGGAGGTATTCCAATCACTTATATCCTGAGAAAAAGAGGTTGCTCCATTAAACATGTAATGCATGTGGGATACATTGGAAACATCCCATTTACTGATATCTTGGTTGAATGAATTAGCATGTTGGAACATTACCCACATGTTTGTGACGGCTGAGGTATCCCATTCGCCGATATCCTGATTGAACGACATCGCGATATTAAACACGCCGACCATGTTGGTAACGGAGGATATGTTCCAATCGCCGATGTCCTGATTGAAAGTCGCGGCTTTTTGAAACATGTTGTTCATGTTCGTGACAGCAGACATGTTCCATTCGCCGATGTCCTGATTGAAAGCCGTTGACCCGTAGAACAAATGGCCCATGTTTGTGACGGCGGAAGTATTCCAGTCGCCAATGGGTTGGTTAAACGCAGAGGCATTTTTAAACATGTAGGCCATGTTCATGACGTTGCCAACGTCCCACCCGCTGATGTCCTCGTTGAAAGTCGTCCGGTCCTTGAAGGCGTTTGACATATCTGTCACACCGCTGACATTCCAATCGCGGATGTGCCCGTAGGTGGCGGTGGCGGAGGCTTGGTCGGAAAACCAGAGGTCGATGGCTTGGGTGAAATTGGCGTCGGTGAGGGCTAAGGAAGGACTTTGGTAGAGCGTGTTTACTTCATGAGGCAAAAGGGTGCGGTTCCAAATCCGGAAATCATCCATCCAACCCTTGAAGAAGGAGGAGTTGTTTTGGGGACGGTTGCCGAGAGTGAAGAGGTTGCCGACGTCCGAAGTCAACACGCCCGAACCGCTGTTTTGGGT
>JAYOII010000138.1:0-7947 GCA_038118685.1 Opitutia bacterium | reverse complement strand
CCAAAGACCCGACACGCATAAAATCCCGGCGTGTTTGTTTAAGTTGATTAAATCCGGAACATCCAATTCTCATGTGCTGAAAATATTGTTTACAAACTTTTTAATCAAGACCGATCAATCGAAATAAAGTAAGAATTTTGTGACACTAGATCAACAAGACTGCATTAAG
The DNA here is from genome assembly GCA_038118685.1 of Opitutia bacterium. GTDB lineage: Bacteria > Verrucomicrobiota > Verrucomicrobiia > Opitutales > Seribacteraceae > Seribacter. Next base: position 7,778 of record JAYOII010000138.1, on the reverse strand, counting down.
CTGCGAAGAATAAACAAATCATCATTGTTGAACCATTGCTCGATTTCCGGAGTAAATACCTCTTCTAAATTAGCTCGCTATCAATTTGCATACGAAGACAAAACAAGTTCGACAAGTTGGACTTTTAGCGATCGCCCCAAGGGTGGATGCTATTGTCAATGCGTTAACAAAGTATTCACTTCCGGGCCGTCTTGGTAGAGACAAGATTTTTTTTGGAAAACGAATACCCTTTGGATTTGGCTTGCTTGCGAATCGCCTTGCTCAAGGCCGAACCCAGAACCTTGTCGCCATCAAATTTGAGGTCGTGGCTTTCACTCATTTTCATTTCCAAAAAGCGATGGCGCTTGGAAATCAAGTCAGCCATTTTTCTACGGATAACTTGGCGATCCTTCGTTTTGTCAGAAATCAACTTCTTTCTAGCCTCGGCGTCAAGGCTCGCCAAAAGCGGAGGCATCTGATCCACTTTCATCTTTGAGGGATCGACTTTACCGTGCTGAATCGCATCAATCAGGTCATGATTAACGTGATGATAGAGGTGGCCGATCTTGGCGGACATTCTGGCCGCAAAAGCATGGTCGGAAAGATCGAGCGCGTTTGCATCTTGCTGATGCTGATTGGATGCGGCATGTTGGCTACCTTCACCGAACCAAACAAAGGTTTCGTTCAGTTTCGCGTTAAGATCACGCATGGGCTTGTCGAAGGGTGTTTCGATTTCAGGAAGGTGATGATTGTGATCAATTTGCCGGAACAAACCATGAACCGAACGAGTGGCCGTCTTCCACTCTTCGAACTCACCTGCCTTTTTTTCAGGACCGCAATAAATCGTGTTCACGGTTATTGATTTCTTTTTAATGTGTTCGGATATGTCCGAAAAGGATACATTTCCCTGATTGAAAGTTTCGTTACCTGCCACAAAGACAACCTTGTAGACATCCGGACTAGAACTCCAAGAGAGATGATCCGACGCGGCTTTGATGACCTCCCCGTAATATTCTCTTCCTCCATTCCCCACATGCAAAGCAAACAACTTGGAGGACAAGTGATCCAAATTGTCGGTAAATCCGACCACTTTTTTGAGGTAGCCATTTTCTTCAGTCCCGCCCTCATTCTTGGAGATACCGAATTGATAGAGGGCAATTTGCAGTTTGATTGGCTGACTTGATTTCTTGGCTTTTTCCAAGTCTGAAACGACGTTCCACAATTGGCACTTCGCTTGGTCGATCAATCCTTTCATCGATCCACTCGTGTCCAACAGGAGGGCAACTTGAATAAGATTCGAATCATTCGGCTTGGATTTATTTTCAACGATCCCCCATAGAGAGGAGTTGGTTAGAAGGACTGTTAAAAGAAGCAATATTTTTTTCATTTTTATAATTAGTTTTTTTTCGTTTGATGAATTGTTTGAAATTATTCGGCGATGCAATCGATTTGGATTCATTTTTTTGCAATTGCAGATTTCCATTTGAGAAACGGTTTACCACCAGTTGGCCTCCTTCTCTTTTCGAGATTTACTCGCTTGCATCTGGAATTACTTTACCGACAGTATCTCCCATCCTTTCGAAATATCATGAGAATCCTGCCTTCCCTAATCTGCATCGCATCGATCGTTCCCGTCTTCATCTTGCTAGCGGGCAAGCCCAACGTCATCTTGATCATGACAGACGATCAGGGATACGGGGACTTGCAGTGTCACGGAAATCCGATTCTCAAAACGCCTCATTTGGATCAATTGCACTCTGAGTCGGTTCGGTTCACCGACTTTCACGCCAGTCCCTTTTGCACGCCCACTCGAGCCGCGTTAATGACGGGCAACCATCCCGGTGTGACCGGTGCATATCGAACCAGCGCAGGAAGAACAATGCTGCATCCATCCGAAAAAACCGTAGCCGACCTATTTGCTGAAAATGGCTACGCAACGGGAATGACGGGCAAATGGCACCTTGGAGACAATGCCCCCCATCGGCCCCAGGACAGGGGATTCCAAGATGCAGTCTGGCACCGTTGCGGTGGCGTCGGGCAGGCATCCGATCATTGGGGGAATGATTATTTTGACGACGTCTACGAACGGGTCCGTCCCGGAAGCCGCAAAGGAACTTTTGAAAAATTCGAAGGGTATTGTACGGATGTGTGGTTTCGCGAAGGGATGCGTTTCATAACGGACAACAAAGACAACCCGTTCTTTCTTTATATCGCAACCAATGCTCCGCATGGTCCCTACCGAGTCGATCGAAGGTGGGCTGAACCATACAAAAGAAAGGAGGTAAACAACCCGAACTTCTTTGGAATGATCGCCAATTTTGATCATAATTTAGGACTGCTGCGCGGACATTTGAAAGATTTAAAACTATCCGAAAACACCATTTTGATTTTCATGACCGACAATGGCACCTCGGCAGGATGCAAGTTCCAAGGCCTAAACTCCGAAGCAACGCTTGGCTTCAACGCGGGGATGCGTGGGAAAAAATCTTCCATTTACGAAGGCGGGCACCGAGTCCCCTTTTTTCTTCATTGGCCGTCGGGCGGGTACTCGACTGGCCGGGACATAGATACGCTTGCCGCTCATATCGACGTCCTGCCCACGCTTGCCGATCTATGCCAACTCCCCTACCCCGACCAAAGTTACGACCTGGACGGCGTAAGCCTGAATCCTCTTCTTGCCGGAAAACCAGGTTCGTGGGAACGCAAACATCTCTTCGTGCAATACCACGGAGGGCCTTACAACAAATTTGCTCCAAAACCCTTCGACCACTCGGTGGTCATGACCGAAAAATGGAGATTGGTGAATACCGGCACGACCCAAGAGCTTTATGACATTCAAAATGATCCATCCCAGCGAAACAATATCGCCGAACAACAAAAAGAGGTCGTTAAGGATTTGCGCAAAGCCTATCAATCATTTTGGAAACGCGTCTCCCCGGGGCTTAAACCAGTCGCCATAAACATTGGTGATCATACTGAGAATCCAACGGTGCTGTGCTCACAGGACTGGCGACCGGAAACGGGTAACCCGCCGTGGAATTTCAGTTCCATAGGAAAAATACCAAAAGTGACTCATCCCTGGTTGGTCAATGTCCTGGAAGCCGGCGAATATCGGTTCACTCTTCGTCAATGGCCGAAAGAAGCCAATGAAGAAATCATTGGCGTGAAGGCCAGAATCAAAATAGCCGGGATCATGAAAGAAGCTCTGATCAAAGATGGTGCCAAGAAAATTGATTTCACTCTTACCTTACCGGCTGGGATTACCGAACTTTGGACTTACGTTTACAACGATCGCGGACAAGTGGGCGGAGCCTACTTTACGGAAGTCCATAAACTTTGAGACAAAAAGACTAAACATTCGTTTGGCTCTCCGAGTCGGAGGGGAACATTCAGGCTCACCTGATCTTCAATGATATCAAGCGAAGGGACTTTCGTCCTTACGGTCGCCAGTTTGCCAAAGCCATTTAAAGCAATGGAAAGAAATATTGTTTCTTTTTTGAATCCAAAATCAAAAAACAGACGAATTTATTATTACACTTATCTTTAACATTATCTTTGAACCCAAAAATTTCACATGAAAACCAAACTTATTTCCTTACTCTCGCTGTTGACATTCTCATGCCTTTTGGTGGGGGCCCAAAAAAAAGACATTGTCGACACTGCGGTCGAAGCCGGCAGTTTCAAGACTTTGGTTACCGCCGTACAAAAAGCAGGTTTGGCGGAGACCCTGAAAGGAGACGGTCCCTTTACTGTGTTCGCCCCAAACGACCAGGCGTTCAAGAATTTCTGGCCCGGGACTTTGCAAAACTTACTCAAACCCGAAAACAAGGATAAACTCGAATTGTTGCTCACTTATCACGTGGTTTCCGGTAAGGTTAAATCGAAAAAAGCAATGAAACTTGGGAGCGCAGTACCCCTGAGCGGAGGATCCTTGAAATTTTCGGTCAAAGACAAGGAGTTGTTCATCAACTACGCCAAGGTCGTCAAAGCCGATGTCAAAGCATCAAACGGTATCATCCATGTAATTGATCACGTATTGGTTCCAAACGTGATTAAGAAACAAAAGCAAATACCCACTCTTGCAAACTGAGTCTTTCGCGTCGAAAAGCCAAATCCAATCGTTGATTCTCGTACGCAAGCCTGCGAAACCTTCTGAATAAGTCCTGTGATTACTCTCAATCGCATCGCTTGGTAAATTCCCAGTAGAATTTCATGCCAAGCGAAGAATGTCACGCATCCAACGAGCCATCCCCTTTAATCGGGACTCGTCTCCCCCTTTCGTTTCGGCCGTTGCCCAACCGGCGAACTTGATTCTCTCGAGTTCCTTTCGCACGTTCTTCCAGTGCACTTCTCCGTCATCCGTACCCACGGCATCGGGCGACCTTTTCTTGGGATCTCCGAATCTTTCGTGTCCCCGGTCTTTGATATCTAACTTCGCGATACGGTGACCGAGAACGCGTACCCAATGCTCGGCGGTTTGATCAGTCCAAGTAATCGCATTTCCGGTGTCGAAGTAAGCGCCCACCGCAGGTGACTTGAGTTCATCGATGAAACGGGCCATTTCTTCGGCCTTTTTCAGGAAGGAATTACGAACGTTTTCAACGAGTAGACGGACACCAAGCTTTTCCGCCCGGGGAATCGCCTTGCGCAAGTATCCTTGAGCGAGCTTGAAATTCTCATCATAAGAAAGTTCGGGATTCAACCTTGCCACGACGAGGACGGCGTCTCCCCCAACCGACTTGCATAGATTGAGAGGCTCTTCGTAATGGTCCGAAGACCCGTGAACGACACCATGGACAACCACGCCCGTGGCATCGATGGCTCTCATGATTTCCTTGGCCTCATGGCGATGCCCCATGGTGATTTCAACCCCCTGGAAACCGGCTGACTTGAGGGTTTCGAATTTCGCCTGAACGGAGACGGACTCACGAATCATCGAATATTTGACTGCGATCTTGATCTGCCCCTTTTCATCCTTGGCAAATAAACGCGGCAATGAACCGAACGCCACGAAACCGCCAGCGGCGCCGAGCACAAGTACTCGGCGACGGTTCAACAGTCTCGTTTGGCCATGGAGATCGGGTAGGATCATCTTTCGTCCTTTCACGAGAATCGCGGTACGACCGATGTGTCAATCTTCCATTCGGAAAGAGAAGAAAGGGTTCTGAAACCCAATTGAAACCCGCCTCAATCTTTTGCTTGGCGCGGGTTTCCCGACTTACTACCTTGACATCATGGAAGTCCTCATTTTCCCAGACGCCGAAAGCCTGGCCAAGAAAAGCGCCGACTTGGTCGAGTCGCAAATCACAAAGTACGCCGACTCGGTCATCGGTTTGGCCACGGGTTCGACTCCGTTGGGTTTGTATCGGGAACTGATCGAAAGACACAAAACACACGGTTTGAGTTTCAAACAGGTCAAAACCTTCAACCTGGATGAATACGTGGGAATCCCCGACAATCACCCGCAAAGCTATCGCACCTTCATGGATGAGCATTTTTTCAATCAAATCGACATTGAAAAATCAAACACCAAGGTACCGGACGGGATGGCGGAAAACCCTTTGGAAGTCGGCCCCGCCTATGAGAAAAGCATTGAGGAGGCGGGAGGCATTGACCTTCAGGTCCTGGGGGTCGGAACCGATGGACACATCGGATTCAACGAACCCACTTCAAGCCTTGGTTCCATCACTCGGGTCAAGACACTTACTCAGCAAACCATAGAGGACAACTCCCGGTTTTTCGAACCCGATGAGTTTCAGCCCAAACTCGCCATCACCATGGGCATCAAGACCATTTTGGACGCACGGCGGATTCTGCTTTTGGCCAACGGAGAAAACAAAGCGCAGGCGGTTCGCGACATGGTCGAAGGCCCGTTGTCCGCCTTTTGCCCGGCATCCGCTTTACAGCTTCACCAACGAACGACGGTTCTCATTGACGAGCCGGCCGCTTCCCAACTGACTCTCAAGGGATACTACAAATTCGTAGGTGAGATGCAGGACGATTTGCTTCGCAAGCATAGGCCTTCTGATTGGATAAGCAGATAGAATCGCAAGGGTGGAGCAAATAGGTCCCTGACGACTTTCCGAGCGTTCTCTTTGGATCGAATGCTTTCATTTTAACAACTGCAACCCATCGAGATGAAAACCATGATTTGCTCCAATGCTACCACCCCAAGCAATCTGAATGATCTTACCGAGATTACTCACATCCACTCCGGCTTGTTTAATTCCTTCGACTTCCAAAATTAGCCAATGAAATTTTCCGTCCGGCTTGAAGCCCAGATCGGCAAGTTTCGCAACCATGTAATTATCATCCCTGTCCTGAATGATGACTTTAAAATCATCCCATTTCGCAGCGCTTAGTGAACTCACGGCGAATTTTATCTGCTTGTAGCCCGAAATATCGACACTCTGATTGTTTTTCATCGTGAGTACCCATCGCGACCATCCTTTTTGAAGGTTGAACCGGTAGGAACCGTTACCCTCGACCTTATGATTACCATCATAACGGATTCGAGCTGAATTGTCCCAACTGTATTCCTCCGTATCTCCACCTCCGCCCAATTTGTTAATATATTTACCCAGCTCGCTGTAATGATGAATTCCAATCGCTTCGGTCCCCTCCTCCAAGCTTGAATTTGCCTTCAAGTCATAACTTCCTTCCTCACCAGTCCGCTTAACGACATGATTGAAACGGTCTTCATACATGTTGAATGCGAAATTTCTATTCACCTCAATTAATCGGAAATTAGGAGAGCCAACCGCATCCACAAAACCCCGCAGCAGAGCCTCGCCATCATTCCTACCGGTAAGAGCCTGGTCGTGATGTTGGAAAAAATGAGCGCCTACGAACTGTGGATTACGCAGAAGAACGTCAAGGTAACCCTTGAGCTCCTTCTCCCTTTGATCTGGAGCAGGTGACAAATTATCCTGTCGCCAAGGCGACTGCTCGGGATTCGTCTCCACACCGTATTCAGTAACCATCAAAGGTTTTTTATTCTTTAATTCCTTGTATTGGAAAGAACGGTTAGGCGGATTTTGATAAATATTGTAAGAGGCCACGTCCACATATTCCATGGCAATAGCCATTAGACTATTGTCTATATGACCGTGAAACCGGCAACCAAGATAAAGATTGTTCGGGGCAAATCTTTTGACTTCCTCGCGAATGACACGGAAGTATTGATGGGCAAGCTTTGCTGAAAATTCATCCAAATCAGTACGGGCATGATTTTCATTTGGTCTACGACGAACGTCCAGCATGTCGTCCCAAGATTTGTAATTGGCTCTCCATTTTTGATTAAGGGCAGAAATAGTCTGGTATTTCTTTTTCAAGTCATTGACAAATTCCACTTTGGCCGCCTGCTTTCTCCCTCCCCAGGCCAAAGCCAAAGTTGCAATCGCCGACTTGTTCCCATTTTTTCCCGCTCCCCAACCAAGTTCGTTATTCACACAATAACCGATAGTCCATGGATCATTGTTCGTACCCTTTTGAGCTTCCAAGCCCTCACGGACTGCCAAACGAAATTCTTCATTGAAAGGATCCGGCATCCGATAACTATGCTCCCAGGTAATCCAGGGACCGCCAAAGTGTACTACCGTGATATAAGGAGTCTTACGCTGTTCATAAATTTCAGGTATCGACCAACCACCACAGGTATTAATACCCCATGTCCGCAATTCTTCATGAACACCAGCGGCAGCCTTGTTTTTCCAATCCTCACCATATTTTCGCTTAAGATTAGCATGCGCATAGCTGAATGTCTCGTATTCATTTCTGTGTTGATAGTATTTAAAGCG
>JAYOII010000137.1:3041-7954 GCA_038118685.1 Opitutia bacterium | reverse complement strand
CCTGTTTATGAAACTTTTGACGGATGGGAAGAGGACCTTGGGGCGATCACTTCCTACCACCAGCTCCCCCAAAATGCCAAGGTTTACCTGAGCAGAATGGTAGGAAGCCTGATCGAGGTAGCCTACCCCGAAGGCCATGGGGATTACAAACTTCCGCAAATCCGTTTCATCGGCGTTGGTCCGGATCCGGGGCAAATCATCTCAGACGTTCCTACTACTGAAAAACTCTTGGCTAAAGAGAGCTTCACCCATTCCGTTTCCTGAACGACGTGAAGCCCCCTCCGCCCTCCCTTGCTCTATTCAAGAAAAGAATTTCTTGGGAAGAGCTGGATCAGAGTTTTATCTCCACCCAACTCCGTCTTTGCCTGATGGAAGAAATCGGGCAGGTCGAGGGTTCCCCTCAGGCGATGGACGTCACCTCGAACGCATGCAATATATCGGGTGAAGGCCAAGCCATGATTGTAGCCCGTGAGCGAATGATCGTCTGTGGAATCAAGCTCATTCCCCTAATCGCAGAAGCTTTTGGCGCAGGTGAGGTTGTCTTGAGTGAAAGTGCGGACGATGGATCCGAAGCTCAACCGGGCCAACCCATCGGAACCCTGATCGGTCCGCAAGCAAAGATTCTCTTGATCGAAAGGACGGCCCTGAATTTCCTCCAAAAACTCTGTGGGATCGCAACCTTGACAAAACGTTTCGTCAGTCTGATCGAAGAGCATGGAGTTGGGCTTCTTGACACTCGCAAAACCACTCCGGGGCTCAGGTCTTTGGAAAAATACGCAACGGGATGCGGAGGGGGATACAACCACCGGATGGGACTCTATGATCGAATTTTGGCCAAGGACAATCATTTGGCTGCGGCCGAAGTGGACAGCCCCGGCAAGCTTGAAAGATTCGTGCGGGATTTGAAAAAAAGCCGCCCCGGATTCCTCGTTGAGGTCGAAGTGGATGACCTTGATCAACTCGATGCGGTTCTGCAAGGAGGAGCTGACGCGGTTTTGCTGGATAATTTCTCACCCGATGACATCGTTAAGGCAGTGAACCTGAACCTTGATCAAGCCATTTTGGAAGCAAGCGGTGGAATTCATGAAAAAAACATTTCGCTCTATGCTCAAGCGAAGCCTCATTTCATTTCGACAGGAGCCCCCGTTCATGCAAGTCGCTGGCTTGACTTGGGATTGGACTGGATCCAATCCCGCAACTAACCGGAACCATGTCGAAGTATCCGTCTGGAAAAAGAAAAAGCGTTGCTCCGGCAAAAGGAAAAACCCGGACGAAAAAAGCTGAAAACCCAAGCAGTTACGTCTTGAGAATGCTGCTTTCAGCTTCTCCCTTTTACGTCTCGGGGAGTATGATGGCTCAAAAACTGAAAATGTCCCGGGTGGGGGTTTGGTCGAGAGTAGACAAGTTGCGCAAAGCGGGCTTGTCGATCGATGCCTCCCAAAATCGAGGCTATCGGTTGGTGGCGGAGCCGAATCTGCTCAACCAACCCTTGCTTGAAGCCTGGCTAAAGGAGTGCCGAAAGAGCTGCAAGGTTTTCGTCCATGACGAAGTGGACAGTACGAACTCGGAAGCGGAAAGGCTCTTGGCGAATGGAGAAAAAGCGCCTTTCGTCGTTCTTGCAAACACCCAGAGGAAAGGAAGGGGGCGACTGGGCCGAAACTGGCAAAGTCCGAAAGGTGGAAACCTTTACCTTTCGATGGGTTTCAGACCGGACGTCGAACTGATCAAGCTTCGATCCTTCACTCTTTGGCAAGGCCTGAAGATCGCCATGCTGCTTCACTCGTTAACCGGCATCGAAGGAATATCCGTCAAATGGCCAAACGATCTCGTGTATGATAAAAAGAAAATAGGAGGAATGCTCACCGAGGCTTCGATCGATTGCGAACGCGTACGATCCCTTGTTTTCGGGCTTGGACTTAACGTCAATTGTCCGAAATCCAGGTTTCCAGCATCCTTGTCGAAAATCGCAACCTCTCTGGAAAGCGCGTCGGGACAAACCTTTCGGATTCACGAGATTGCAGCTAAGATCATCAAAACGACTTTGGACGCCTACAAGGAGTGTGTGACGGGAGGCGTGGAAAGCGCCTTGTTGGAAAAATGGAGCGAGTGGGATGCCTTGGCCGAGCAGAAGGTTCAAATTTCCATGGGGAAAGAAAAGATCAACGGCAAGGCCATCGGAATCGATTTGTCCGGAGGTCTAAGGGTCAAACTGAGAAACGGCCGGGTGCGGATTGTTCAGGCGGGAGAAGTGACTCTACGCAGATGACTACCTCGGATCAAGAGATCGCATCCCTGGACTTGGGTAACTCGACATGCAGAATGGGCCTTTACGGCAATGGAGAAATCAATCGGGAAAGATTCGTCAGCACCAAGACTTTCTTATCAGACCCGAAGAGTCTTACGGGCCAATATCCTGCCTTGCCACCGACGATCGCCTACTGCTCGGTGTCTCCTCCGGCCGAATCGGCATTGAAGGATTGGGCGAAGACATCGGGATCAAAGCTTTTCAACCTCAATGACATGACTTGCGGTGATTTCCCCATCACCTATCCCCACCCTGGTGAAATTGGGCAGGATCGCATCGCCAATTCATTGGCGGCTTACAAAACTTGTGAACTTCCGGCGTTGGTCATAGACGTCGGAACGGCCACCACCTTCGACGTCGTTGGGGAGAGGGAAGGATACGCGGGAGGAGTAATCGCCCCGGGCCCCCAGGGATTCCTTGATTTCCTCCATCAAAACACGGCTCTTCTGCCAAAAGTAACCATGGACGACAAGAGACCCGTCCGTCCAATTGGAACAAATACGGTTGATGCCATGCTTTTGGGGGCTCAGCTTGGGTTTGCCCCGATGGTCGAAGGCATATTGAGCCACTTGGAGGAAGAAATCGTAAAAACACACGGGAAAGAGCCCAAAATCATTCTTGCAGGCGGAGCATCGCACCATTTGGACTTGCCTCGCTGTGAAAATCGACCCTTGCTTACTTTGGAAGGCGTTGCCTTGGCTTTTGCCCAAAACAACGTCATTGTCTGAGATCGATCCATGTCGTCCGAAGCAAAACCACTCCCCATTGTCGAAGTTCTGAACTTGGCCAAGAAATACGGAGCGATCCAGGCATTGAAAGGGATCAGTTTTTCCATTGGCAAAGGAGAAATCGTTGGATTTCTCGGGCCGAACGGAGCGGGAAAAAGCACCACCCTGCGCATTCTTTCAGGTCTGATCCCGGCTGACTCGGGTGAAGCAAAGGTATGCGGAGTCGACTTGGCCGAAGAGGAAGGAGAAGTCAGAAAGCACGTCGGATACCTGGCAGAGAACAATCCTCTGCCCGAAGATTTGCGGGTTGTCGAATACCTTGACTTCAGAGCCAAGCTCAAGGGACTGGGTGGGAGCAGGAAACGTGAAAGAATTAGAATCGCACTCGATATTTGTGATTTGGAAAGGAAAGTCTCCGAAAGGAAAATCGGCAACCTGTCCAAAGGGTTCAGGCAACGGGTGGGAATTGCCGACGCACTGCTTGCCGAACCGCGTTTGGTCATCCTCGACGAACCGACGATCGGATTGGACCCGAGGCAATCGGCCATTACGAGAAAAATGATGGAAAGGTTGCGGGGCGAAGTCTCCTTCCTTCTGTCCAGTCATATCTTGTCCGAGGTGGAAGCCTGTTGTGACAGAATGATTATCCTGAGTCATGGACAAATTGTCGCCGAAGGCACTTTGTTGGATCTTCAGAAGGAATTCATAAACAGCACGGTCTTTGAAATCGTGGCATTCGGAAACCGCATAGATATCCAAAGGGTAATCAGAAAAATTGACGATACTTGTGAACTGATTCAAGACGACCCGGTTGAAGTGACCGGCAAGCGCCGGTTCACTTTCTCCACGGAAAAAGGGAGTGTCGTCGCGGAAAGCATTCTCAAGCAACTCCTTGAAATCGATCAATTCAGGGTGTCCGAATTTCAAATCACAAGACCTGACTTGGAAACGATATTCCTGCGGGCAACGAAGAAGAACTGGGAAGATCAGGATTTTCTAGGCAGAAACAAGAAGCGCCCCAAGATCGTCGGAGAAAAAAACCAATGAATCCATGCCATGCGTGAATACCTTGTAATCCTTAGAGCGGAACTCTTCGGGCTGTTTATTTCCCCCGCTACCTATGTGGCAAGTTTCTACTTTCTTTCCTTGCTTGCGATCGGTTTCAGGTTTTTCATCGAAAGCTTTGCCACGACCGATTGGATTCTCCCTCCCCTCGCATCCCTTGTAACCGGACTTGTATTCGGAGCCCCCGCTCTCATTCCTTTCCTGACCATGAGATCATTCGCCGAAGAAAGAAGGCTTGGAACGTTGGAAACGCTGATGTCGGCCCCAGTGGGAAGCCTCTCGTTGGTTTTCGGGAAATGGAGCGCAAGCTACCTGTTTTTTCTCCTTATTTGTGGTTGCGCCTTTTGTTTCCCACTCCTTCTTCTCCTCATGTTTCCCGACCAAGGCGCGACTCTCGGGTTCACTAACTTCGAGCAATGGATCGGGGGATGGCTCTTCCTCATGGCTTTCGGGGCCAGTTTCTCGGCGGTTGGAATCTTCGCCAGTTCCGTCACTCGGAATCAAATGGTCGCCGGCATGCTTTCATTCACCCTTCTTACGCTTTATCTGGCCATCATGGCTTTTTCTCTGGGAGACACGCCCCAGACCGAATCAATCGATCAATTTTCCGACTTTTGGAACGCAAGCCTGGGTTCCTTTGGAAACGGCCTTCATAAACTTCAGCATTTCGCCGTCGGTTTGATCGACGTCGGAACAATCTTTCACCAATTGATCCTGGGCTTCTTCTTCTTGAGTCTGGCTACCCTTCAAATAGAGAGGCTCAATCACTGATGGATTTCAAGCAGGCGAAAAGAAACCGTAAATACGACACCTGG
>JAYOII010000137.1:0-3031 GCA_038118685.1 Opitutia bacterium | reverse complement strand
TGTTGCTGCTTTCCCTTGCCACGGGGCTTAACTTTCTAGTCTCCAAAATCGACACTCAATTGGATCTTTCGCCCGGGTCCAAGCATACCCTTTCCAGAGAAACCTTGGCTTTGCTCAACCAAATGGAAAGCCCCGTCGATATCGTCATAACCATTCAGGACGACAATGAACTTCCCAAGGTCATTCAAAAACTCCTGCACGATCTCGGTCTCCTACTCGAAAGTTTCGAAAACTCGTCTTCGGCTAAAAAAATCAGGGTCCACCGGGTGGACGTCAACTCGGCCAAAGTATCATCGGAGGTCATCGACAGATACAAAATAACGGAAGCAAACCTGATCATGGTCGCTTCGCCAAGGGGAGACAAGAAAATCGTATTCAGGCATGAAGACCTGGATGGGGTCAACCCTTATGACCCGAACGACTCCTTCCGTTCCGAAGATTCTCTGGCACGTGAATCCTTGTGGGAGTCAGGTCTTTACGGAGAATGGACGGAAACTACAAACGCTGTCCTTGAACCAAAGGTCTTCAGGGGAGAAGAGGTCATAACAAGAGCAATTTTGGAAGTTGCCGGAAAACCTCAGACCAAAAGAGTTGCCTATTTCACTCGCGGTCACGGGGAAAGCAGTCCCGCGGACGTCAATGCGGAGAAAGGCTACTCCGAGCTCAGGAGACTGTTGGAAGACCGCAACCTTATGGTTTCGAACATTGACCTCAGTGTTCAGGAGAGTATCCCGAAGGATGCCAAACTCCTGATCATCGCGGGTCCGAAAGCCACTTTTCTCGACAAAGAAGTTTCGCTGATCAGAAATTTCCTCAACCAAAACGACGGGAACCTTCTCGTTGCTTTGGATCCGACCGAAAGCCTTGCGGTCGTTGACCGCCCGGCCTTCGGTTTGCGTCCTTTGTTCAAGGAATGGGGTTTGAGGTGTCACGACATGCTTGTTTACGACCCCACCAAGGAAAACTTCGATTTTTTCACCGGTGACTACTCCCTTAGGACCTATTCGAGCAAGAACCCCCACCCTACCGTGAGCATGCTTGCCGAGCAGGGATATTCAGTTCAGGCAGACAGGTGCCGCCCCGTTGAAGTGGACCCCGACCATCCTGTTGGACTAAACCCCGTCTCCCTGATTTATTCCTCAAGCAAATCGTGGGCTGTTTCTGGTTGGGCAAACCGGAAATTCCCTCCGGAAAAAAACCCCCTTCTCGACGTTGAGGGCCCCATACCCATCGCCTCGGTCTCATCCTATGCGGATGAGGACGGAAAAACCGGAAGCCTTTTTTCCAAAGGGAGAATTGCGGTCGTTGGTTGCTCCAAAATCTTTTCCAACAAGCGATTGAAATCGAACATCGGAAATCAATTTCTGGCCCAGAACATCATCTACTGGATGAAGAACTCCTATGGAATGTTGGAAATACCACCGAAACCACTCGATACCTACACAGTCTCCATGACTGGCGAAAACTTTGACAAACTTCTTTACTCTCTTTCCATCGTACCCGGGTTCATTGCCTTGATGGGCATTTTCGTGGGTTGGTTACGCAAGGAATTGTAAGCAATGAAAAAGATCAAGATCCTCCTTCTGCTGGCAAATGCCGTCATCGCCCTCCTTATTTTCGTAAGTATCTACGACGACGATGAGCCAAAGAGGGAAATCGAGACGGAAGTCGTTGAACTTTTATCCGCCCTGCATTTCATTTCCATATCCGAACCCGCCAAGGACAAGCATGTCAAAATAGTCAAGGCGGATGAAAAGTGGATTCTTGAAAAACCATTTTCGTGGGAGGCTGAAGAGCTTGTCCTCTCGAATTTCAAAACAAAATTCGCCCACTTGAGCTTCAAAGAATTGTACTCCCTTGACGAAATTGAAAAAAGAGGCGAGATCACCCAAGATTACGGATTGGACGAAAACTCCACGGTTTTGGAAATAAAGGCCGCGAAATCCGCTCTGAGATTGGTCATTGGAAAAGAAACCAAAGACGAACAATCCGTTTACGTTCAAATCGAACGCTCGTCGAACGAAGCCAAAAGCATCTGGAAAGTTTCCAAGGACATCCTTGACATCACCAATGCCGATCCTTCTCATTGGGGCCTTTCGGCCTTTTTCAACAAACCGCTTTACTCCATCGATGAATTTTCCGTAACCTTCCGAGCTGATACGAACAACACGAGCAAAACGAGCCTGAAAAAAGACGATTCCGGTTGGAAATTCACCGAACCTTTTCATGCCACTGCAAACAAAGAAAAGGTTTTGTTTTTCCTCAACAGTTTGATTTCCGAAAAAATCGAAGGCTTCGTCCGATCCCCGGACAAAGCATTAAACCAAAAGTTAAAGGATGACTGGAAGGTAAGAATTTCCCTCGACAGCATGGGGGCTCGGGAAGACGTCTTTGTTCTTGGATCTTCCGGGGATGCGAAAACCTACCGTGCCGCTCAATCCTCCCTGTCCTCAACCATTTTTCTGATCAATGAAGATTTCGTCAAAAAGAAACTTTCCGACCTAAGCACGCAGCTTCGGGAAAGGACTATTTTCAGTCTTGATCCCGAGACCCTCCAATCCATCGAAATACAAAAAAAAGAAAACTTTCTCAAGTTGAGCAAAGAAAACGGCCTTTGGTTTGCCGAGGAAGGAAACTCGACGACCCTAAACAAGATCAAGTCCGAAAAAGAATCCATCGAACGGTTCGTGCGATCTCTCAATCAAATCAAAATCAAAGAATTTCTAGCCTTTGCCCCGGACAAGCAATATCTCGACGAAAATGGGTTCTCGTCTCCCGGGTACACCCTTGATATTCTAAAATCCGACACGACCAAGCAGACGATTTTGGTAAGCGAATCAATTGAGGATGCGTCCCTTTCCAAAATATACGATTCCGGGCAATCCCTCATTTGCGTGGTGGACGAAAACCTTGCCGAAATCCTATCCACCGAAAACTTGTCCTTCCGAACCAAAACCCTTCTACCGGAAAACCTTACCTTCGAGTCTTATGATTTGATCGATCTGGAAAGCAAGGAAGTGGTGTATTCAAG
>JAYOII010000136.1:0-7964 GCA_038118685.1 Opitutia bacterium | reverse complement strand
CTCGGAAACTCTTCGCAAATTTGAATACCGGGCACGTTTGTCGAAATGGGTTTGAACTCTCCCCTTACGTCCGAGGGTGCTTCTGGCTTGAGGTCGAACATGTCCTGATGGGGAGGACCGCCGGGGAGCAAAACGTTGATGATCGCCTTGTGAGAGCGACCGGTTCCGGCGCGGTCTTCGGCCTGCAAAAGCCGGGGCAAGGTCGCTCCCGCTATGCCGAGAGAGCCAATGGTAAGAAAGGACCTGCGGGACAGGCCGTCGCAAAATTTACCCGAAGGCTTTCCAAATAAGCTGAGCACTACGAGTTTAATGTAGTGTCGATGCGAGACTTAGGTCAAAGAAAAGTTTTTTGTTTTCAAGGTTTGCTTTGAGAGCCTTCGGGATGAAAAAGTTTTGTTTTCCTCTTGGTCAGAGGGATCCGATCCGATAGAGAGCCTCGTTCGTGCGCACGAGGAAGGATTTTCCAAGGGGGGCGAAACTAGCCATGTGGGCGGTTCCGTCGAGCTCGTTCTTACTGACTACCTGAAAGGTCTTGGACGGTTTGATGACCGTGGTTACTCCGGCCTGGTCGGAAAAGTAGAGGAGTCCTCCGGCGTAGGTCGGGGATGAACTGAATTCGCCATCCAGTCGCTCTCGCCAATGGAGGTCTCCGGTCAGTGCATCGACGCAGGTGAGAATTCCCCCGTCGTTGATCACGTAGAGTTCGTTGCCCACAAGGATGGGGGAAGGCATTTTCGGTCCCCTGTCGAGCCTCCAAGCGAGTTCGGGTGTTTTCAGACCTTCATAGCGAAAGGCGAGAATTTCGGCCTTCATGAAGCAGGTGGAAAGGTAAATCATTCCGTGACCGGTGACCGGACGGGCGACGTTGGAAAAGCCGAGGTGACCGTACTTGACCTTCCATAATTCCTCTCCTGTTCTTGGATCGTATCCGTAGACCCAATCGGCGCTGCATGAAATGAGAATGGGTTTTCCGTTGAAGGTTTCGACGATGGGTGTGGAATAGGATTTTTGGAGCTGGGGGTTTTCCCTGAGTTCGCCGGAGCGCTTGGTCTTCCATGCGATTTTTCCACTGTCCTTGTAAAGGGCGACGATGTTTTGTTTGTCGCTCCCATCCAAGTGGAAGATCATCAGGTCATCCCAAATCAGGGGCGAGCTGCCGGGTCCGTTTTCGTGCATGACCCAAAGGGACTCCTCGTCGTTTTTCCATAGAATTTTGCCGGTTTTTGCATCGATGCAATCAATACCATAGGCTCCCAAGTGGAAGTAAAACTTTCCGTACGCGATGACCGGGGTTGGGGAAGAGTAACTGTTGTGCTTGTGTACCCACAGGGGTTGCTTCTTTTCGAAAATCTCGACGTTTTGCAGGACTTTGCCCGACTTCGGGTCGATTTGCAGGGCCCGCAGGCTCACCTTGGAAAGAACGACGACCGTGGGCAAACCCTTGTTGTCCTTGAGCCTTTCCTTTTTCTCGGCTTCCGATGCCGGGGTCTCGAGGGCCGTCGTTATCCAAATCATGCCCTTTTCATGAACCGGCGAGGAATGACCGCGTCCCGGCAGAGCCGACTTCCAGGCAACGTTCTTGGTCTTGTTCCATACCGAGGGGTATCCCCCTTTGCCGGCATGCCCGTTTGCATCCGGTCCGCGCCATTGCGGCCAGGTCTCGGCACCCGAAAGGAGAATCGGAAAAAGAAGAAAAAGAGAAAGGTGTTTCATGTCGGTTCTCCTTTGGGTCAGGGAAGCCTTTTGACGAATAGATTACGGAACAAAACCGTGCTTCCCGGATCGTGTCCTTGAAGGGCGAAGGTGCCTTCGCCCAGTTTTCTTTCAAAGGAAGTTCCTGCCTTCCAGTCATCCGGTTGGGTCCATTCGACAATGGTCTTTCCATTTACTTTGGTCACGACCTTCTTGCCTTCCACCTTGATATAAATATCGAACCATTCGTCGTCCCCGGCGGGGGCCTCCAAGGTGTCTTTTACCCCGTAGACGCTGGCTGTTTTCTTGGGGTCGTGATAAGTGTTGTTGATTTGGCACTCGAAACCCGCCTTGGGCCATCCCTCGTCTTGAAAGCGGGTATGAAAATAGATTCCGGCGTTGGAATGAGGCAAGGTCATGACCTGGGCCTTGAATTCGAAATTCTTGAAGGGCTCGGGGGTCTCGTAGAAGAGGTGGCATCGACCGGGCGCGTTGGCCACGATGCATCCGTTCTTTACCGTGAAGGATACCTCGTTCTCGTTTGCTTTCCATCCCTTGAGAGTCTTGCCGTCGAACATACTGACCCAGCCCTTGCCGGGGGCATGATCCTTGGCCAAATGTTCGCCCAGCAGGTCGCGACCGAAATCGCCGTCGAAGTCCCGCCAGACCGCATGGACGTGATTGGCGTCGTTTTGCGTGGAATCGTATTCGAAGAGAAACTTAGGGGTTTGAATCCTGTAGTAGTGGCCTTCGCCTGACCGTTGGGAGCCCATCCAAACGAAATAGGTCTGCTCGGGATCGAGGAGGGGGGTACGGGTCGTGACCTGCTCGATGACTTCAGGGCGGTGCTTGGCCGCGTAGGCTTCCACGATTTCAGCGAGCCAGGCTTTTTGGCGTGAATTCATCTTGGTGATGGGCAATCCCTTCGGAGGGAAGAAGGTTTTTCTGTCGATCACGCTATCTTGTCCCGTGAGTATGTCTCTTGGAGCTTTGTCGGACAGGATGGCCATGTTTCTTTGCGGAGGGGAAAGGGAACGCACGAATTTGCGGGCCTTGTCCTCTTCGTCCGCGAGGACTTTCAATCCCTTGTAGGGACCTTCCTTGACTTCCGCCGGGTTGGAACCCCAAAAACTCGGAGTCACCGAAAAGATACGGCCGTTTACGAGCGTAAAATTAAGGGAGAGGTGATGTCCCTCGAAGCGCCATCCCCAAGTGCCGGAGGCATCGGGTTTTCCAAAAATGCAAACGTGATAGAGGTAGGGGTCCCGGATGTCGCGCCCTTCCATTTCGAAGAGGATTTGCTCGAGGATCATGATGGTGGATGCCTCCAAGTGTCCACGATGACTCAGGGCGGAGGCGAGCAGGGCATGGGCGAGAGTCCGCTGAGCGGGTTTCATGTTCCCCAAGGTCAGACCCAGACGCTTGCCGTTTGGCTTGATGAAGTTGCCCGGCACGAAGTGCCATCTTTCCCGTTCCTTGTCCTTCCAAGAGAAGACCGCTTCCTTCTTGGCCTTGTCGTCCAGCGACAGGATGAAGCGTTGGGCCGCCGTAGCCATGTCGGTGGCGGGGTCGTGAGCAAAGGCTTTGCCGAGCAAAGCGAAGAAGAGGGCGAGGATGGTAAGGATTTTCATGTTTGAATGACAATCAAATGCGAGATCGGGTCGGAACGTCCACGCTAAAGATATTCAATCTTTCAGAATGTGAAGGAACCTTGACGGTTTCGATCTGGTTGGGTACCGAATGTTCAGGATGGTTCGACACAGGAAAAGAAGAGGTTTTCGTTGAAGACTCGAAAACCGGATGACGAAATCTCTTTCGTTTCGGGTTCCCTTTTCTCCGGAGGCGGAGTGGGGGATGCGGGGATCGAGTGGGGAGCCAAAGTTCCGGTTCTCGCGGCCTGCGAACTGGTTCCGTCCCGGGCGGCCCTGATCAGGAATAATTTTCCGGACACCAAGGTTTTCGAGGGAGATATTTGGAAGTTGGAGGAGTCTTACGTAAGGTATTTCAAATCGAAGTTGGAAGGGAAAAGGCCCTGGCTTTTGACCTTGTCGCCACCCTGCCAAGGCATGTCCTCCAATGGGGCGGGGCGAATCTCGGCAGCAATCAGGCAGGGGAATCGTCCGCAGGAGGACGAGCGCAACCGTTTGATTCTTCCGGGAATAAACGTTTTGGAAAAACTGCAACCGGACTGGTTCATTCTCGAAAACGTACGGAGAATGGAAAATACGGTTATCCGGAACGAGAAGAACGAACCGGAAAACATACTCCGCTGCCTGGCCCGACGTCTTCATCCGCTTGGCTATTCGATCCGGGCGAACGTTCTGGACTTCCGTGCTTACGGAGTTCCCCATCACCGTTCGCGGTTGATCACCATCGGTTGCCGGATTCCTTCCCTCGTCCAGGAACATGGCCCCGTCCATTCGGTGTATTCGAAAGAATTGAGCTTCTTTCATCCTCCCCCTACGCACGGTTCGGCTGGCAAGCCCTCTTTCGTCAGTTTGCGTCAGGCAATCGGAGACCTTCCAAGCTTGGATGCGCGTGACAGGTTGGTTGATCCGGAGGATCCTTATCACTGCATTCCTCATTGGAATGAGAAACAGTACTTTTGGATGAAGCACACCCCGGAAGGACAGACGGCTTTCGAAAACGACCAATGTCCCGAATGCGGAAAATTGAACGAGGATCGGACGCTGACTTCCTGCTCTTGTGGTTCCCCCCTTCCGCGCCCTCAGGTTTCAAAGGGGAAGGAAAGCAGGTTGGTTCGAGGTTTTCGTTCGTCTTACCGGCGAATGCGCTGGGATCGACCGGGAGGAACTCTTACCATGAACAGCGGGGTGATTTCGAGCGATCTCAAAGGTCATCCTGAACAAAACCGCGTGCTTTCTCTTCGTGAAATTCTGCTTCTTTCCACCCTGCAAAACCCGAAATGGGAAAAGTCCTATTCGTTTGAGGGTATCAAATACGGCAGGATGGAGGAGAACGAAACCTTTTCGAAAAAGCTGGTTCGCGAGGTCATCGGTGAATCGATCCCGCCCTTGGCCATGTTGCGGATCGTCGAGCGTTTGCTCGAACTGGACGACCGTTTCTAGCGGAACAAGTCAAGCAAGCCCCGCAAGGCGTTGCGGTCCTTGCTTTGCCTTTTCCTCAGCTTGGCCAAGCCCTCAATCCCCTCTTTCCTCGTTACTCGTCCGTCCTTGTCGGAATCGAACAAAGGGAACAGGCCGGGCCGGGTGAATTCGTTTTTGGTTAGAAAACCATCCTTGTTTTTGTCCAATTGAGTGAAAAGATCACGCCTCCCGTCTTGCTGATCAACCGCTGAGTTGGAATTTTCGAATTCACATTCCACGTATCCGATGAGCATTTCCTCATCCGACTGATCCCCCCAGCGAACGTTTTGGTCGGGGTTCGGGTTTGCCGGGTTGTTCTTGCTGTTGTCGAAAACCCCCGTCACTTCGATTCGGCTCCCCGCCACCAAGGCGCGAGGTTCTTTCAGCTCGTAGCGCAGTTGCCAATTGAAATCGTAGCGCGGAACCTCAAGCAGCGTTTCCCTTTTTCCGTCCTGCGTAAGCAGCTCGTACTTGAAAGCCTTTCCCCTGAGGTGCATGTGGGGCATGAAGGCCCGTACGACGATGCCTGGCGGAACGGATCTCGAAGCGGTTTCGACGTGATCGGGGGCATGGGGAGGTATGTTGATACGACGATTGACGACGGGCAAAGTTCGAACGATTTTGTCAGGAGGGGTTTTTGCGAAGCGGAGTCCGATTTGCGTCCGGTCGGTAGTCGCTTTCCCCGTCGGGGTATAATGCATCTGGAAAAGGAGAGTCGCCCCGGCAGGAAGTTTTTTCGCTACGCCCGGGGGGAATTCAACGAAGGTATTGCCAGGAACGTAGGCGGCCAAAGCTCCGGCTTGTTCCCTTTTGATTCCATCCGTCCCGGAAGCGAAAACAAGAACGTGATGAACCACCTCGGGTGCGGTCGGCCTCACTTCGGTGGCCTGTATCCATCGGTCTTCGGGGAAATTTGTCTTCACCCGCAGGTAGACGTAGGGCATTTGCCCGGTTGCCTTGACCTTGATTTCCCGGGGGAGGGAAAAGATTGCGTCGGGCGTGCCGATCGTCCATTCGCTTTTGCGGATTCGGGGGAGGGGGGCGTCCGCCGGGTTTCCTTCCGGTTTTCCGTTTTTGATCCATGCAAGGAGGTCGGCTTTGTCCGATGGGGAAAGGGAACGGTCATTGGCCCAGGGCGAGGGATGTCCTGCGGGTGGGTCGGAGGCAAACCAAGGGGGCATGATGCCTTCCGAAACGACCTTCCTGATCATGCCGGCATTTTCCTCGACCTCGTCATAGTGCTCCAACCCAAAAGGTCCGACTCCGCCTTCGCGGTGGCATTCCACGCAGTTGGCTTCCAAAATGCGGGAGATCCGGTTATGGTAAGTCCATACCTGTTGTTCGGGATCTTTTGCCGGGGAGACGTCCAACTCGCATCCCGGAGCCCACAAGGCGGTGGATTGGATCGGCTTGCCGGTCAGGTGGGCGTCCAGCGCTTCTTTGAGATATTGTCTTCTTGGTTGATCCAGTTGATAACCGATCCCGTACTGATCGTCGATCGGTCCTCTGTAGAGGACTGTTCGGGCGGAATCCAAAACGAAGGTGTCCGTAGTCGTGCGCGCCCCCAGAGCCCGTGTCAGAGATTCGTCTTCGTCCAAGATGACGGGTCCTTCGAATCCTTGCTCTCCGGCCATCTCGCGCAAATCTTCTTCGGCCCCCTTGACGGCAATTGGATCCACGAAGACAAAGGCTACGCCTTTTGGGCCATAGGCCTTCTCGATGGCCGCCAAGGTCGGGGCAAACCTCTTGCTCAATGGACAGGAGGCGCCCGTGAAGGCAACGACGAGGGCTTTTTTCCCCTTGAAGTCGGATAGCCTTCCTTTCTTTCCTTCGACCGTTACGAAGGCAATGTCCGGAACCCAACGCCCTATGCCATTGGCAGGGGCGTCGATGGGTCTGGGACCCTGTTTGAACGAAGCGGAGGGAACCGCGGAAAGGTGAACGGCGAGGATGGTCAGGGAAACGGCAGAGACCAGGGTTTTCATTGAGGCACGGGTTGGTTTCTCATTTGGACGTTTGGGTTACGTCTTCTTTACACCGCCCCAATCCTCAAGGTTACCCTGAGCACCTTTACTTCTTCGCTTGGTAGACCCGGACGTAGTCAACCAGCATTTTGGCGGGAAACTTGGTTTCGGCGTTCGGGTTGCCGGGCCACCGTCCACCCACCGCCAAATTGAGCACGAGGTGAAAGCGCTGGTCGAAAGGAGCGGGGAAAGGGGCTTTTTCGGAGTACCAATTTTTTTGTGTTTGCCAAGGTTTCCCATCGATTGCCCAAGTAATCTGGCCTTTTTCCCAAAGGATGGAGAAGACATGGAAATCATCGGCAAAGGTACCCGAGGCAAGCTTGTATTTTTTGCCCGTATGCTTGTTCCTCGGCCAGCCACCGCCGTAGTGCAGGGTCCCGTGATAAGTCGAAGGCTCGTGTCCGACCAGTTCCATGATGTCTATTTCCCCGCTTGAGGCCCATCCTCCGTATTTCTCTTCCGTGGGTAACATCCAGATGGCAGGCCACATTCCTTGGCCGATGGGAAGTTTGGCCCGGACGTCCACCCGGCAGTAGGTCCAGTCGCCCCGGAGTTTGCTTCTGATCCGGCCGGATGAATAGGGGCGCGTCGTTCCGGACATGTTGGGGTTGTCCTTGTGGGCTTCGATGACAAGATTGCCTCCTTCGACCCGCAGGTTCTTCTTGTTCCAAAGGTAGGCCTGCAATTCGTTGTTTCCTCCACCCAAGGCATTCTCCTCGACTCCCCATTTGGAATAATCAAGGGAGTCCCCGTTGAATTCATCAGCCCAAACGAGCTTATGCTCTTGCTGGGCGGAGCCCGTGTGAGTCAGGAGAAGGTACGAAAGGGAGGCGAGAATGTTAAAGATAATTATTTTCTTCATATCATTTATTTGGTTTGGATTGAGAGATTACCAATCATCGATGCGCAAAGGCGAGGCTGGAAAGCCTTCCCGGTCGTACAGGTTTGATCCCGAAGGATTAGCTGAATAGGGGTAGCGCGCGGCCACGGGTACGACTGAAACAATAACCGGCAGCGGTGAACCCGGAGAACGCAAAAAAGGAAAACTTGGAAGACCTGATCTTTGGATTATTTGAAAAATGTATTTGGACCAATAGCCTAAGTGTCCCCGTTGGATTCAAGCAAACAAATAGAACGTGAG
>JAYOII010000135.1:4218-8206 GCA_038118685.1 Opitutia bacterium | reverse complement strand
CCTTTCAGGATATGCATTCCTTAAGGAGCAATAGTTACTTAAGGAGTTTATCCGTTACAACCTTTTTTTATGGTTCTTGAAGGTTTTTTGCATTTTTTTACGGCAGAATGGCTTACTCTTCTACTTTTTTTCTGGCATCCGGTCCTCTGTAAATCCTCCTCCATTCCTCAGGCATTACCGAAATATCCGAATCATCTTCGAAGGCCTTCTTTAGGTCTTCAAGCTTTGTCTTGAGCTCGTCGATCTGCCTTTGGTAGGCTGCGCTCTTGTATAGGTTGTGGTTTTCGTTGGGATCTTTGGAAAGATCGAACAATTCCCATTCGTCAAATTGATAGTAGTGAATCAGTTTTTGAGAAAGGGAACGAATTCCTCGATGCTTGGGGACCATTTGTTCTTCGGGAAAGGCGTGATAATGGAAATACAAAGCCTGTCGCCAAGGTTTGCTGTTGTTGTCGTCCAGCAGAGGCAACAAAGACCGTCCTTGAATCTCTTTGGGAATTTCGATCTGCAAACTTTCCAAAATTGTGGGAACCACGTCTATGTTCTGAACCAAGTTGTCGTTAATGATTTTTGGGGCGGTATCAGGCCTGGGGTTCCCGGATAGAACAAGGGGGATTCTCGACGATTCTTCATATATCCAATGGGTTCCGAACCATCCGTGCTCCCCTAGAAATCTTCCATGGTTTGCGGTATAGATAATCAGGCATTCCTTGGATTCGGGCAAGCATAGTCTTTGAGAAAGTCGGCCAATGCTTTCATCGATTCCCTTGATGCAGCGCAGATAGTTTTTGGCAAATCGTTGGAATTTCCATCTCAACAGAGCCTCGCCTTCAAGGTTTTCCCTGAATAGAGCCTCGTTTTTGGGTCTCCAGGCAAGTTGCCATGCCGAAGACTGCTCCTCGTTCATTGCCTTGAAGTTTTTTTGCCCGACGAGATTCGAGCTTAGTGCATTGGATGAATTCCATCCGTCTGGCTTTGGTGAAAACAGGTCGTAATGCAAATCCAAGTTACGCCGTATCTCCATCTCTTGATAAAGAGCGGGAGGCGCTCTGTTCTTCAGGTCATCAAGCAGGTTCTGAGGTTCGGGCAAGAGAACGTCGTCAAAAAGATTCACGTGCCGTACCGCCGGCATCCATGGCTGTCGGCTTGCATTGAATTGGATCATGAGAAAAAACGGCTTTTGTTCTTGTTCGCGCTTTTTCATCCAATCAAGGCTCAAGTCGGTAATGACGTCCGTGGCGTGCCCTTCGAATCTTTGCTTGCCCTCGGGGCTCCAAAACTCGGGGTTGTAAAACTCATCCGAATCAGCGAGAATCTGCCAATAATCAAATCCGGTGGGTTCGGTCCCCAAGTCCCATTTTCCAAACAAAGCCGTGCTGTACCCGTTTTTGTGAAGTAAATTGGGAAGCGTGGTTTGATCACCGTTGAATTTGTCTCCATCTTGGGTGAATCCGTTCAAGTGACCGTGTTTGCCTGTCAGCAAGCTGGCGAGGCTTGGACCTGCCATCGGGTTTGAGCAAAACGCTTGGCCGAAAAGAGTGCCGTTGGATGCAAGCTTGTCCAGGTTCGGAGTCGGATCAAGTTGGGCAAACCTTTTTTGATAGGACCCGAATGCTGAGAGGGCATGGTCTTCCGTGACGATCAGAACGACGTTGGGCTTTCCCTCACCATGGTTGCAAAACCAAGCGAGGAACAAAATCGACAACAGCAATGCCTTGAGTTCTTTCAACTGAACTTTGTCTTCCTTCCGCGAGCCAGGATGGCATGAACCATTGCGGTTAGGATTGTCTCCTCGGTTCGAAGAGTTGGAGGTGGGAATTTTGTCATTTTAAGTTACCTCTATGGGTATTTATCTGTTGTCAACATAGGATATTCGATCTTCCCTGAACTGGAAATGTTCAAATTTGTCTGCTCGATTGTAATTCCCTTTTGTTTGCTCACGGTGACCGCTTTTTCAGAAAGTCCCGTTGTCAAGGCGGACCGTACCGTTGTGATTTCCACTTTGGTCGCTCAAATGAAGTACGATCGAGTCAGTTTTTCCGCAAAACCCGGCGAGATCCTTAAAATCGTCCTTCGAAATCCAGATGACTTGCCTCACAACCTGATCGTCTGCAAGCCGGCCAAAGGAAATAAGAACGACAAGGGCAAGGAAGTGGCGGATGCGGTGCTTGCCCTGGGAGTGGACGGTGTTTTGCAGAACTGGATTCCCGAGAAGCATCCCCGCCTGGTTGCCCATACGTGTATGGTCAACCCCAAAGAGGAGGGGTCAATCACTTTTCTTGTCCCCAAGAAGGAGGGTCCCTATCCCTATGTATGTACGTTCCCGGGGCATGCTCAGATGATGAACGGGGTCATGATCGTCACCACGGACGTATCTCCCGTAAGTGATCTCACTTACAAATTTTATCATGGCACTTGGGACAAACTACCCGAATGGTCGGAAATCAAACCAAAAAAAACCGGGGTGCTGAACGATGGTTTTTTCTCTATCGATTCCAAGGACCGCAAGAACAAGTTCGGTTTTTTGTTCGAGGGCAAGATCGAAGTTCCCAAGGACGGTGAGTACGAGTTTTCGCTTAATTCGGACGATGGTTCCGATTTGCGCGTCGGGGGCGTCAGGGTCGTGCTTAACGATGGCCTGCACGGCATGGTCTCAAAGCAGGGGAAAATCAAGCTCAAGAAGGGTTTGGTGGAAATCAAGGTGGGATACTTCCAGAAAGACGGGGGCGATGGGTTGTACGTCGGTTGGAAGGGCCCGGGTTTCGGCGAGCAAGCGTTGACCAAAGCCAAGCCCAAGGGGAAGGCGAAGGCTCCGCCTGTCCCCATACCCATTCAGCCTCTGCCGGGCGAAGCGGTGATCTACAGGAATTTCATCGACCGAGCCGGGCCCCGGGCAATCGGGGTTGGGTATGCGGAGGGGGTGAACTTGGCTTTTGACGCGAACGTCATGAGGCTCGCCATTATTTGGCGCGGGAAGTTCATGGACGGGCAACGCCACTGGACAGGAAGAGGGCAGGGATTCCAACCTCCTGCGGGTGATGATGCATTTTATTTCCCCAACGGGGCTCCTTTTGCAAAACTGGATGAGGTTTCCTCATCTTGGCCTCCCGATGAAGCCCGGGCTTCGGCAATAAGATTCGGTGGTTATCGTCTCGATGGCAAGCAAAGGCCTTCATTCACTTACTACTTCGGCAAGGCCAAGATAACCGATTACCCAAAGCCCATGGGTTCTGAAGCGGATCCAGCTCTCGTTCGTGAAATTACGATTGAGCAAAACGGGGAGAACCTCGAAGGATTGGTGTTCCGTGCGGGGATCGGCGCGGTTAAGCGGAAAGAAGGGTTTGTTTTGGCCAAGCAAATCCTTTGCAAAGTCGAAGGAGCCGAAGCCATTATGGTTCAAAAATCCGGGAATGCCCGGGCCGACGGGGATTTGAGAATTCCCCTCACGGCAGTGAATGGCAAAGCCAAGATCAAGCTTACTTATTCCTGGATTTGATAAACGGGCAAAATCCGCTCGATGCCTAGTCTCCCAAGCCGATCGGTCGGGTTGGAACCCCTGCCCTTATCCTCAGCTTGATTTTGTCGTGGTAGCTTGCGTTGTAATAGAAGGTCGAGAGGGCAACTGTTTTTCCCAGGCAAAACCTAAAGCTTAGTAGTTGGGAATAACCTGGAATTTCCGGAAAATTGGAAAATAGAAGAGGGTTGACCGTGGTGGAAATTTCCTGACCCGGTTCAAGGATGGTGGCCTCGGTGTTCTTCAACACTTGGAGTGAAGAGAACTTGGGCAGGCAAACCGAATTGATCGTCAAGCCGTTTATGCTATTGTATGAGGAGACCAAGCAGGCCAAACTTTCTTTCCACAAAATCCCGTCCTGATTCTTTCGAAGGGCTGGAATGGACAGGGGGAACTCGGTCGAGTTTCGCAGTTTGAGCGAGAAAAAACCATCCCCATCGCGATTGGAGTTGTTGATTTGTAGAAATTCAGAGG
>JAYOII010000135.1:0-4118 GCA_038118685.1 Opitutia bacterium | reverse complement strand
GAGAAAAAACCATCCCCATCGCGATTGGAGTTGTTGATTTGTAGAAATTCAGAGGGAATCTTGCTGACCGAAAGCGTCAGGCCTTCGTCGGCAGGTGAATAACCCCTTCCCGAACCGGAGCATACAACCAATGCATTTGCGTCTCCCATGTGGGCCTGCTCGCCGTACTTCGACCAGGGTGAGAGCACCTTGCCCTGCTTGTTCAGGGTCCAACCGTAAGGCAAGTCGAGCAGGCTTTTGATACGCTCGGCGTTGGTTGCATCGATGCTTTCCCAGTAAGATAGTTTCTTGGTGGAACTGGTGCCGGCGAGAGCAATGAAGACAAGTTCTTCATCATCAGGAAAATCCGGTTTTTCCTCGTGCACTCCGTTGTAACTTGCCCGAACGTAATTCAGGTCATCATGAACTTTACCCTCTGGCTTTTTGTCTTTGAGTAACTCGTCCAACCTTGGCTGGGCTTTGGAAAAGTCAAAGGATTCAGGATCTTCGATCTCATCGGACATTTTGCGCAGGGCGCTGGAAACCCTCGACCTTGAATCATTCTTTCTTCTTAGTTGGAGGTTAAGTTGTTTTTCTCCACGCAAGACGACAAGCGGGTCGACTTCCAGGGAGTAATAAAAGTAAGGAACGTTTTTGCCATTCACGACCCGGTTTCGCTGCCCTCCGGATTTGGTCTTGAGAAGTCCGACCACAACCTTTTCGGCGGAAGCCCAAGGAAAGGTTTGGTTTTCATCCAACCCGAAAGGGGGGGTTATCTTGGCGGAGGATTGACTCGTAACGATTTTAGCTCTTTGGATTCCATCGACGTTTCCCCTCCAGTTGATGATCTGCCGTAACTGGAAAGGATCCGCCCCCTGATTGAAAATGATCTGCTGATCACCGACGATCACCGGACCTCCCGAGGCAAAAGCTGTAAAGATCAGAAACAAGACTGAGGGAAAGGCTTTCAAGGTGTTCAAAGGTAATAAAACTTTTCTGTTTTCCACAAATAAAATCATCACCGAACTTGTTTTCGTCCGATTCGCTCTTCTTCACAAAGAGGCTCATTCGATCAATCGTCCTTTCTTTGATCGGATGCTTGTCATCGGGGTTCGTTTGGTTTACCAAGGATGGGATATGTGTGGCATAGTAGGTTACTTAGGCAAGGGCAGCGCGCAGGAATCTCTCGTGGACGGTTTGCGCCGACTGGAATACAGGGGTTATGATTCCGCGGGGGTCGCATTTCACGAAGGTGGCGAATTTTCCCTCTCCCGGGAAACGGGCAGGGTTGAGAACCTGGCCAATGCTCTTCGGGGAGCAGGTTCTGCGTCCTCCTTGGGGATTGCTCATACCCGCTGGGCTACCCATGGAGCGGTTACCGTTTCCAATACCCATCCCCACCGGAGCTACGACGGAAAGTTCGTCATTGTGCACAACGGGGTCATCGAGAATTTCGGGACGCTCAAACGCTTTCTCGAAGGAAAGGGAATCTCCTTTTCCTCCGAGACCGATTCCGAAGTCCTTTGCAACCTGATCGCGTATCATTACTCCGAGCTTCCCGAGGACGAAGACCGCTTTGTCGATGCCGTTCGGCTTGCCCTTCCCAAGTGCAGGGGAGCCTACGGGATAGCAGTATTGTGCCTCGACTATCCCGACGTCATGATCGGCGCCAGGCGCGGCTCGCCTCTCGTGGTTGGACTTGGCGAAGATGCGAATTTTATCGCCAGCGATGCCTCGGCCTTTGTCGGGCGAGCGAAGGAAGCGGTTTTCCTAAACGATGGTGAACTTGCCGTTTTGGACAAGGGAGGCTTCAGGATTACCACCTTGGAGGGGCAGGATGCGCAGGCAGTGACTCACCCATTGGACCAGATTCTGGAGGAGGTCGAGCTGGGGGATTTCGATTCCTACATGGAAAAAGAAATTTTCGAACAGCCTGCCGCTTTGGAGAACACCCTGCGGGGTAGATTCGGGGATGACGGGACTACGGCCAAACTCGGCGGTTTGGAAGGTCACGAGGAGGTGCTTCGGGATCTTGATCGAATTATTTTCGTCGCCTGCGGAACGGCGCGCCATGCCTGCATGGTCGGTGAATACATGATCGAGCGACTGGCCCGTGTTCCCGTGGAGGTGGAACATGCTTCCGAATTCCGTTACCGGAACTCCCCCAAGGCCGGTAAATCACTGGTGATTGCGGTCAGTCAGTCGGGCGAAACCCTGGACACTTTGGAGGCCGTCCGAGAAGCCAAGACCAAGGGCTTGCTTACCCTTGGAATCACCAACGTGGTCGGTTCTTCCTTGGCCCGTGAAACCGATGGCGGGGTTTACCAACGGGTGGGGCCTGAAATCGGGGTTGCTTCGACCAAGGCCTTTTCCTCTCAAGTTTGCTTGAGCGCGATGCTCGGTTTGGCACTGGGACGGATGCGCGATCTATCGCCTATGGATGGCCAAGCGATCGTGGAGGCACTCAACGGTTTGCCGGACTTGGTGGCCCGGGTTTTGCAGCAAGGCGAACAAATCAGGGAGTTGGCGCTCAAGTATTCCAAGGCCGAGCATCTGCTCTTTCTCGGTCGGCAAAGCTTGTACCCGGTTGCTTTGGAAGGCGCTCTGAAATTGAAGGAAATTTCCTACGCTCATGCCGAAGGCTATCCGGCGGCCGAGCTTAAGCACGGGCCCATTGCCCTGATCAGCCCGGAATGTCCATCCGTTTTTGTCGTCGAGGGCAACGATTTGTCCGCCAAGACGATTGCCAACATGCAGGAGGTCAAGGCCCGCAAAGGGCCCGTTTTGGCCATTGCCCCCGAGAATATTGAAATCCCCGATGAAGCGGCTGATGACGTTTTCCGTCTGCCCGATGCCCATGAGGTCGTTCGGCCGATTCTCGCCAATTTGCCCTTGCAGTTGTTCGCCTACCACTTTGCGCGCCTGCGTGGGTTGGACGTCGACAAGCCGCGCAACCTGGCCAAGTCGGTCACGGTGGAGTAGGCTAGGTTCTTCCTCAAAGAGGGTTGCCGAAGGCATCGACGAGCTTCAGGGCGTGTTTGGAGACAGGTCCTTTCATTGTTTCATCAATAGCCCTCTTGAGCTTTGTTTTTGCTTGCAAAGCTTTCTTTCCGAGACCCGTGACGTCGAGCTTGACCTCCCGCATTTCCCTTCCACGAATATCAAAAAATCGTCCATCCGAAAATAATTTGTACTGATGATCGAGGGCGAAAACGTGCCTTGAGAAACGATTCTTGTCCCAACCGGGCCGAGGATCGTACCAAAAGAAACACCATTCCCTTTTCTTGCCGGGTTCATCGAATAAAGACGGGGCGAAGCTGATGCCGTCGATTTGGCTTTCTTTCGGTATCTTTACCTGCGCCAGCTCAGCAAGGGTGGGAAAGAAATCGGATGCGTCCACCAAGTCAGGGGTCGTCCGGCCGGCTTGGATGCGCCGAGGCCAACTGGCAATGAGGGGAACGCGTATGCCGGTCTGTTTGGGGGTGGCTTTCCCCCCTTGGACTTGCTTGCCATTGAGGACGGAACTTACTTTCAGGTGAGTGCCGTTGTCGGAGTAGAAAAGGACCAAGGTGTCCTCGCGCAACCCGAGATCAATCAATCCCTTGATCAATCGACCTACCATCTTGTCCATGTAGGCGACCATGTCCGCGAAACAACGCAGGTTCTCCTCCTCCCTCCGGTCGGGATCCTTCCACTCTTTGGAGTCGGGGGTCGGAACCATGGGCCGGTGGGGCAGGGCCATCGGGTAATAGACGAACATGGGCTCCGACCGGTTGCGCTTCATGAAGTCCAGAATGAAATCGACCGATACGTCGGGCCCGTATTTGTCCATGTCATCGGTTATGAGCTTTCCGTTCTTGTAATAAGTGGGGCCTGCGTAGCGGGATCCTTTTTTCTCGGTGTGCCAAGAATGAAAAAGACAATGCTCGTCGAAACCCGCTTGCGATACTTTCATTCCCTTGCCGCGCCTGCGATCGGCATTGGGGAAGTCCGGCGGGTCATAGGAGTGCAGTTGCCATTTCCCCGAGATACAAGTTTTGTAGCCCGCTTCCTTCATCAAGTGTCCGAAAGTTTTTTCCTTTGGATCGAGAATTCCGAAATAGGTCCAGTTCCGGTGGTTGTATCTGCCCGTCATGATC
>JAYOII010000134.1:0-8209 GCA_038118685.1 Opitutia bacterium | reverse complement strand
GAACAAATTCATTTGGGCGGATGGCGAAGTGGAGGACTTTTATTTGACGGTCGAGGTCAAGCTGACCCCGGACAACCGCAACGCGGGCATCCAGTTTCGCTCCAAGAAAGCCAACGCCTCCGGTCAGGCCTTCGGTTACCAAGCCGACGTCGGGGGCGGGGTGTGGGGCAAGCTCTACCACGAGCACGGGCGCGGCAAGCTGGACTGGAACAACAACGCAGTTGGAGCGGTCAAGCCCGGTGAGTGGAACCGCTATGAAATCCTTGCCGTCGGGCACAAGATATGGACCGCAATCAACGGCAAGCTCTGCGTGGCCTTGGAAGACCCCAAGGGGGAACTATCCGGGAAGATATCCTTCCAAGTTCATGGCGGTCCCGCTCAGACCGTGCTCTATCGCAACCCGACTTTGGTCCACAATCCGAAGATCGCCCTCGAGAAGCAGACCGAGGCGCAATTGCTCGCCGCCCTGCCGAAAAAGAAAGCGGAGGCTTCGAAGCCCGCTCCCGCAAAGCCGATCTCCACACCCTTGCCGCGCTGGACGAAATTGATCATGGCAGTGGATCCGGGTTCCCGAGGCGAAGTATGGGCCAAGCCGGAATTAGATCATTCCAAGTGGAAAACCATGAAGGTGCCGGGGCATTTCGAAAAGGCCGGGTTGCCTGGTCACGACGGCGTGGTCTGGTTTCGCAAGACCATCGAATTGTCCGCCGAACAGGCCAAGGCCAAGGCCGTCCTGTACCTTGGTCAAATCGACGATATGGACGTCACCTGGGTCAATGGCGTCAGGGTAGGGGGGTACGAGAATCCGGGCCATCATTACTCGGTGCGTAAATATCCCGTTCCCGCTGGTCTTCTGAAAGCGGGCAAGAACACGATCGCCGTTCGCGTCATGGACCACGGCGCCCCCGGAGGCATCGTGGGCAAACCCGAACAGCTCGCCCTGCAATTGGGCAAGGAAAGACTTTCCCTTGCCAACCTGTGGAGCTTTGCTCCGGGGGCGAACCTGAAGGCGCTCAACAAGCAGGCCACTCTCATCGGACCCAAGCCGGGTTGGAACGCCGAGGTCACCGCTTGGCGGGCGAAGTTGGACGCCAACGACCCGGGCATGACAGGCAAATGGTATGCCTCCGAATTCGACGACTCGAAATGGAAGATCATGAAACTTCCCAAGCATTACGAGACCGCGGGTCTACCGGGCCACGATGGTACGGTCTGGTTCCGTCGGGCCATCGACGTCCACGTCGGGCGCGGCGGCAAACCCATTGGGCTTCAACTCGGAGCCATCGACGACATGGACATGACTTTTTTCAACGGCCACTTTCTCGGAGGCACCGAAACCCCTGGGTTTTGGACCAAGCAGCGGGTATACAAGGTGCCTGGCGAGTGGGTCAAGGAGGGGCGCAACGTCATTACGGTGCGTGTCATCGACCACGGTTGGAGCGGTGGCATGAACGGTCCGGCTTCCAGCATGAAGTGGGTGAACTCGGAGAACGTACCCAACCTCTTGTCCGGTGACTGGAGCTACCATCCCGGTGTCACCTTGAAGGCATTGGGTCTCGGCCCTTTGACTAATCCGAACGATCAACCCAAGGTTGCCCAACCGACTGTGTCCGTCGAACCACCCGAGCCTGCTCTTTTGCGTCCGCTGAACAAGCCCTCCGATGCCGTGTCCGCTTTCGCCGAGGGCTTTGCCTTGCAGGAAGACGCCACCATCGTGATCCTAGGTGGTTCCAATGCCGCCGAGACCCAACGCTTCGGCTATTTGGAAACTCTGCTCGCCGCGGCTCATCCCGAGCGCCGTTTGATCGTGCGCAACATGGCCTGGCCGGCCGATACCGTTTTCAACCAAAAGCGGCCCCGCAATTTCTTCGCCGCTACCAAACCAAGCTATGGCGAAAAGGACAGGCGGATCAAGACTGCCGTCGACGTTGCCGTGCTCTGGCTCGGGCAAGCCGAGGCCTTGGGGCAATCCGAGCAAGTCGAGGAGTTCGCTTCAGCCTATGAAGAGACACTCGAGCAAATTGGGCTCTATACCGAACGCATCGTTGTGGTTACGCCGGTTCCTTTCGAGGATCCGCTTGGTCTCGGCCTTGATCTCCAAGCCCGCAACGTGAACTTGGGCAAGCACGCCGCCACCATCCGCCGATTGGCCAAGAAGCGCGATTTGCCAATAGTCGATTTGTTTCGGGCCTTGAATGGCAAGAAGGCAACCTCCGACGGGCAACGCCTTTCCCGACATGGTCATTGGCTGGCGGCACAGGCCTTTGCCAAGCAATTGGGCTATGCCGAACCTGTCGCAAAGATCAAACATGCCTTGTCAGGTGGCCTTCAACCGGCCGGCGCGGAAGAGCTTCGTTTGGCGATCCGGGCCAAGGACGTAATGTGGCGCCAGTTCTGGGTGCCGCCGAACTGGGCCTTCCTTTATGGAAACCGTCAGACCCAACCGAGCAGTCGGAGCCATACCGACCGCGGTTACCGCTGGTTTCCCGAGGAAATCCAGACCATCCCCTCCAAGCTCGTCGATCTGGACCGGGCCATCTACGATCGAGTTCGCAAACAATGAATGGTTTTCTTTCGATCTTCTGAACCAATGAAATTCATCCTCTTGTTTGCTTCCGTCCGGTGCGGACTTCCGAATCGAAATCCTTTCAAATTCTTCTTTTCGCTAGCATTTTCAATTTGTCGGCGGTAAGGTTGCAGGATGAAAGTTCTGCCCTTTGTGTTTTTCGGACTTGTTTTCGGTTCCGTTCCGTTTGTTTGCCCAGATCTTGCGTTTGCCAAAAAAGAAAAGAATTCGGAGGCTGCGGAGAAACCCCCTTTTAAGGAAGTCTTCAAGAAATTGGACGGACAAGTACGGTCCGCTCTCAAAAAAGACAAATCAGAGGGTATCAAGGAGCTCGAAAGAGTCGGACGGATGCTTTCCAAGGATTACCCGGAGGAGTTCATGCCTTACGCCATGCTTTCGGCCGTTGCCCGGATGACCTCCGATCAGAAGAAACGAGACAGTCTGCTCAAAGAATTGTTGAATCTTGAATCAAAAAAAACGGTTCCTGCGGATGTCGCCCTACTGGTTCATGTCCAAGTCAAAATGCAAATGGCGATGACCAACCCCGACAAGGACCAAAAGCTGAAGACGCTTAAGGAACTTGTCGCCATAGATTCCAAGGATCCGAAAGTTGCCCGTGTCATTGGACAAGCCAAGGGCCAGCTCAAGAAAATGGAAGCTCTCGGAAAACCGCTCGCCATGAAGTTCAAGGCAGTCGACGGTCGAAAAGTCGATTTGGCCAAGATGAAGGGCAAGGTCGTCCTGATCGATTTTTGGGCCACTTGGTGCGGACCTTGCGTACGCGAGATTCCCAGTGTCAAGAAGACCTATGACGAATTGCACGAGAAAGGCTTTGAGATCATCGGGGTATCCCTTGACAGTGATAAGAAGAAACTCGAGGATTTCGTGGCCAAGAACGACATGCCCTGGCCCCAGTTCTTCGACGGAAAAGGCTGGAAAACGAGCTTGGCCCAAGAACATGGCATAAGCAGCATTCCCGCGATGTGGTTGGTCGACAAGAAGGGTAACCTCGTAGACCAAAACGCCCGTTCCGGTCTTGAGGAAAAGGTCAAAAAGTACTTGGCCAAGTAACTTGTCCCTTATTTCAAAAGGGGAAAACAAGTTCCCCGTGATGAAACTTCGTTTTAGCGCCTTGGCATGGGTTGCCTCCGGGATTTGTGCCCCTTTGGCGGGAGCGGACAAGATCGATGAAGCGATCGACCTGAAGAAGCAATCTTTCGTTCCTGTCTTTGTCCGGATGAGCGATCAGGTGGTCGGACGGGCAGGGGAATACGAAAAGCTCTGCCGAGAGCGATCCGGCAAACCGCGGGCCCAAAACCGCAAGGAAGTTCTTTCTTTGCTTCGTGGAAAGGGGGACAAGTCATGGGAAAAGATCGGGAAAACGGCTGATGCCTTGGAGGAAAAGGGGGAAGTCCGGGCGGTTCGCCGGTTTTGGATCGTCAACGGGTTTTCCTGCCTGGCCAAACCCACGGCCATCCGCAAGCTCGCCAAGCGGGCCGACGTTTCCTACGTCTACCTTGACCGGTTTGCCAGACCGCTGAAGAAACCCCTGCCTATGTCGGAGAATCAAAGGACTGCCATGAAAGAGGTTCTTGCCACTTGGAAGAAAAAAGAGCCGGAGCCTATCCTTTCCTTGAGGATTCCCTGGAACGTTCGCGAAATTGGGGCCGAGATGGCATGGAGGGAGGAAAACGCCACCGGCCGGGGCGTAACCGTCGCGGTCATCGATACCGGCATTCTGCCCGCCCCCTCGCTCATTCGGGCTCTGGCCAAGAACCCCAAGGAGGAGTTGAACGGTAAGGATGATGACGGGAACGGCCTGATCGATGATGTTTTCGGCTATGACTTCATGTCCAATACCGCCTACGTTCTCGAGACCGGAAGAACCATGTCACATGGTAGTTCTTGCGCCGGCATCATTGCGGGCCGATCTTCCGCCAAGGGTTGGCAAACTGCGATTGCGCCCGATTCCCGCCTCCTGCTTCTCAAGGGTGGTTTCGACCTGCGCAGCATGGAATACTTGCTTGCCAACGGGGCCGACGTGGTCTCCATGAGCTACATGATCGTCGGGCGTGACCTTGGGCAAATCCGAGGACTTTTTCGCAACGCATTCGAGCACCTGTCCCTTGGGGGCGTGCTTGCCGTGGGCGGGGCCGGAAACTACGGCCCGAAATCCCGTCGGGCGATGCCCCAAGGCAAACAGATCGGCCTGCCCAAGGACATACCGAGTGTTCTTGCGGTGGCAGGGGTGGACCAAAAGCGCGTTCCTCTCCCTTTTAGCAGTCAGGGACCCTGCTTTTGGGAAGGGGTGAAATTCTTTTCCGATTACCCGAAGGACAAGCCCATGGGCAAACCCGATTTGACCGCCTTTCCGACCGGATACCCAGTGTGGACCGTGACCACCCCTTTGAACGCGAGGAGAGGCTGGAAGGAAGTAAGCAAGGACAAAGGAGCCTCTCTCATTGTGGGACCGGCGGGCAATTCCTTTTCCGGCCCTCATTGCGCCGGGGTGGCGGCCCTCGTTTTCAGCGCCAACCCCGACATCAATTCTTGGGAAGTGAGCGAAATCCTGAAGAAAACGGCGAGTGACCTTGGGCCCAAGGGTCGTGACAACGTCTACGGGGCCGGTTTGATCGATGCCCTTGCCGCCGTGCGTGCGGCCAAGAAGAAAATGGACTAGTCCTTCAGGCGCTCAAGGACGTCCTTGGCTACGATTTCGGCCAAGGCTTGCGAACCGTGCGGGAAATAATGGACGTTTGCCTCGCGCATCCACTCCTTCATGTTCTTTTTGCTCGGGGTGTAGAGATCGAGAGTGGGAACACCGTGTTTTTTCATCACCCGGGCGGCTGCTTCGTTGAACTTCACCGAATCCCCCGCGTAGCGGCCCTTCGAACCGGGCGGAACGGGCGTGGTGTTGCGCCAGACCAATTTCTTGGCCGATTTCTTAATCCGGGCGACTAATTTGTGCAAATTCTTCTCGTAGTCGGCAAGGGGGACCTGGACTTTTCCACCCTTTTCCTTGGGGAAGAGGTTTTCACCGTTCGGTCCCATGTATTTCAAATCATGCAATCCCCAGTTGAAATGGATCAGGTCCCACTTTTTCTTGCCCAGCCACTTCTCGATCTCGGCAATCCCTTTGGTTGTGGGGCCACCGTTGGTCGGGATCCTGTGTAAATTGACCTTTCCCTTGAGCAAAGCCCGGGTGGGCAGGGTGTAGCCGATGCTGATCGAATCTCCGATGATCAAAACGTTGGGCAGACCCGCAACCTCCTCGATCGGGGTCATGGGACTGACACGAACCGGTTTCTTCTTCGCTTGGGCTCCCAACATGGAATACGAGAAGAGTGAAAGGATTAAGGCAAGGGTCAGGCTTTTGTACTTATGCATACGAACAAGAAGAACGAATACTACTTCTTGATCAATAAGGAATCAAAGAATTCGCCAAGATGAGTCCTCTTCGTTGCCAAATCGTTAGGTTTGTTTTCTTTTGGACTTTAGTAGTTTCCCTCGTCTTTGTTAAAAAGGTATATGCGTGCTTTTCGTGGTCTGATCCCATTGATCTTTTCCTGTCTTCCCGTTTTCGGGGACGATTTCCCCGAACTCCCGAATACCGAGTCGACAACGGATGCAGATCCGCCTTCCGCTGAGGAAAGCGCCAAGTCCTTCACTTTGCCCGATGGGTTTGGGGTATCGGTCTGGGCGTGCGAACCTGCCGTGCAAAACCCGATCGGAATGGCTTGGGATCAAAAGGGTCGGATGTGGGTGGCCGAGAACTATACCTACGGGAGCCGGAAAGTACGGTTTGACCTCAGCCTACGGGACCGGGTGGTCGTGCTGGCGGACGAGGATGGGGACGGAAAGGCGGAAACCAGAAAGGTCTTTACCGACAAGGTGCAGATGCTGACCAGCGTGGAGGTTGGCCACGGGGGAGTCTGGTTGATGTGTCCGCCTAACCTGCTCTTCATTCCCGATGCGGATGGCGATCTTGTTCCCGACGGGGAGCCCGAGGTCAGGCTCGATGGTTTCGACGTCGGTCGGGGAAATTACCATAATTTTGCCAACGGCCTGCGTTGGGGTCCCGATGGTTGGCTCTACGGGCGCTGCGGGCATTCCTGCCCGGGCAAGCCGGGTGTCCCGGGCACCCCCGCCGAATTGCGCGCTCCCATCGACGGAGGGGTCTGGCGCTACCACCCGGAAAGCAAGGTGGTCGAGGTCCTGGTTCACGGTACGGTCAATCCCTGGGGGTACGACTGGGATGAGCATGGGGAACTTTTCTTCATCAACACCGTGATCGGGCATCTCTGGCACGTCATCCCGGGGGCACATTTTCGGGAATCGGGGAGCGGGTCCTCCCAGAACTCACTCGTGTATGAGCGCCTGCACCAGCATGCCGATCATTTCCATTACGACGTCAACTTGCCCTGGAACCGATCGCGGGCCGGTGCCGCCAATGGATTCGGGGGTGGGCACGCCCACGTCGGGATGGCCATTTATCAGGCCGATCACTTTCCCGAGTCGTGGAAAAACAAGCTTTTGACCTGGAACCAGCATGGGCGTCGTTTGAACGTCGAGCGTTTGGAACGGGAGGGCAGTGGATACGTGGGCAGGCACGAGCCCGACGTCTTCTTGAACTCGGACGAATGGTTCCGGGGGATGGAAGTGAGCGTGGGTCCGGACGGGGCGCTCTACGGGCTGGACTGGAGCGATACGGGGGAATGCCACGACCATACCGGGGTGCACCGGACGAGTGGCAGAATTTATAAGTTTTTCCATAAGCAAAATCCGGTGACTGATTTGTCGGCTTTGCAAAAAGCAGCGGATGAACCGGAAGCGATCCTGCGTCACCCGAATGCCTGGTTTTCCCGTCAATGGCTGCGCCTTCTCTTGGAACGAAGACTTACTCATCACAAGAAAATCATTCGAGTATGCGAAAAGATCTTGAGTGATCCGAAGGAACCTGCCCCGATCCGCCTGCGTGCTTTGTGGGCTCTCCATGCGATGAGCTTGGCTAAGCCTGAAAGTTTGCTCGATGATCCGGATGAACACGTTCGCACCTGGGCCATCCGCTTGCTGACCGATGCCTGGCCCATTGATACCTTGTTCGGTCCACGGAAAAACCTCTTGCCCAAGGGCGATTCCAAATTAGAAAAGAAGTTCGTCCAACTGGCGACGAGCGATCCTTCGGGCCTGGTCCGGTTGACTCTCGCCTCGACTTTGCAGCGCTTGCCCGTCTCTTCCCGGGGGGAACTGGCCCTAGCCTTGGCCGGACGCGCGGAGGATACGCAAGACCACAACCTGCCTGGGATGGTTTGGTATGGCATCACCCCTTTGGTGGAGTCCGATCCCGAGGCTCTCATCGAGGTAGCTCGGGCGACCAAGTGGACGAACCTTCGTCAATGGATCGCCCGTTCCTTGACCGACCAGGCCAAGGAGCGACCGGAGGGATTGCAGGCTCTTCTATCTTTGATGATGGAACAACCTGGCAAGTCCGATTCCTTGCTCATCGGGATGGAGGAGGCGCTTCGCGGGATCAAGAAAGTCGATTCCCCTGAGAACTGGAGCCGTTTGCGGGCAAAACTTGGCAAGCGTCCGGCGGTTCTCAGGCTAAGCGCGCTTTTCGGGGATGAGGGCGTCTTGGATGAC
>JAYOII010000133.1:0-8219 GCA_038118685.1 Opitutia bacterium | reverse complement strand
GACCATGACCAAGCGAGGATGG
The DNA here is from genome assembly GCA_038118685.1 of Opitutia bacterium. Classification (GTDB taxonomy): domain Bacteria; phylum Verrucomicrobiota; class Verrucomicrobiia; order Opitutales; family Seribacteraceae; genus Seribacter. The sequence goes on along the minus strand of JAYOII010000133.1, from coordinate 8,197 downwards.
CTTTACCGCAGAGAGGATGACCGAAGGTACGTGCTCACGAATCGAGTGGCGGACCTGACGCGCCCCCAAGTGAATGACAAAAGTTTGGTCGTTACCTCCTGGGATGCTCTCAAGGAACTGCGCGACAGAACAGGCGAGACGACGCAATTGCTTGCCATGTCCGAAGGCAAGGCCTTGATTCTTGAGCAATGCGTGTCTGATCAGGCGATCAAGGTTTCCGGTACGGTCGGCATGCGTGTTCCTTGCTATTCATGCGCCCCGGGTAAATCCATCCTGGCAAATATTCCCGAAGAGGAACTCGATCAATACCTGGGAATGGTGACTTTGAAGAGTTTCACTCCACGAACTTTGGCAACGCGTGAGCTTTTGCTTGGAGATTTGGAAAAGGTCCGGTCCAAAGGATATGCCGTCGACGAGGCGGAGGGCTTGGAAGGAATTCACTGCGTTGCGGCCGTCATTCTCGATGATTATCGTTATCCGATTGCCGCGGTCACTACAATCGCTCCTGCGTTTCGCTTGCCACCCGATCGTTTCGAGGATATCGGGCAAGTTTGCATGGATACCGCAGAGATCATTCAAGCGAAACTTCTCAAGTAACCCTTTTTCTTTAGGTTATGAAACATTCAAAATTATTCCGCATGAAAAACAGAATCCTCACCGTCTTGGTGACCGTGGTCACTTTTTGTCTGTTCGGCTGCGGGGGGGATGATTCCGGAAGCAAGGGAGTCATAGCTTACACCCCCCAAACCCTGTCCAATCCCTTTTTTAGCGTGATCGCCGATAACATAAGAGCCGAGGCAGAGAAGAATGGTTACGAAGTTCTCGTGGTCGATCCGGACATGGACGTGAAGAAACAATCCGACCAAATCGATGATTTCATTGCCAAGAACGTGGTGGCCATCGTCTTGGTTCCGGTTGACAGGATGTCCATAGGGCCGGCGGTCAAGCAAGCCAACGCAGCGGGCATACCTGTTTTTACGGTGGATGCGAAATGCGCCGCCGAGGGAGCCAAAATCGAAGGTCATGTCGGCACGGACAATTATCAAGGCGGTGAACTGGCCGGACAGGCGATGATCCAAGCGCTGGGCGAAGAGGGCGGCAAGGTTCTGATTCTTGACTTGAAAAAAGCCAACTCATGCGTTCTTCGGGTGGATGGCTTCAAGAAAGTAATCAACGCCCATAACGAAGGCCGTGCGTCGGGCAAGATTGGGATTGTCTCCGAATTGGACGGAAACGGTGATCGAACCAAGGGCTATGAATCAACCGCCGCTGCTTTGCAGGCTCATGAAGACTTGGCCGCCATATTCGCGATCAACGATCCTTCCGCTTTGGGGGCTTACACTGCGGTCAAGGAGGCAAACCGTGAGGATCGTATCAAGATTATTGGTTTCGACGGGATGCCGGACGGAAAGCAAGCGATCAAGGATGGACAAATTTATGCCGATCCAATCCAACATCCGGACCAAATGGGCATTCAAATCGTCCAGCTTGTCGTCAAGTACCAAGCGGGTGAGGAATTTCCAAAGGAAACGCTGCTCCCGGCTACTCTTTATACCAAGGCGGAAGCGGACCAGGATCCCGACCTGAAGTAGCTTGGTCACTGAAACCAAAGAGACCTTGCTGCTCCGGATGCGGGGCATTGTCAAGGGGTTCCCCGGAGTTCGTGCTCTCGACGGTGTCCATCTTGATCTTTATTCGGGCGAAGTCTTGGCTTTGCTTGGTGAAAATGGAGCAGGGAAAAGTACTCTGATCAAGGTAATTGGAGGTGCCCATCTCCCGGACGAGGGAACGATTGAAATCGATGGACGAATCGCCCGTATCGAGACTCCTCAGGATTCGCTGCGAGCGGGTATCGGAATGATTTATCAGGAATTCAATTTGGTTCACGGTTTGACGGCCAGAGAGAATATTTGTCTCGGGCCGGAGCCCTCTCGTCTTGCTCTTGTTCCCCGTTCCGAGGACAGCGAAAAAGCGTTGACGCGGTTTGAGCGCATTGGAGTGGAGATTGATCCGGAAAAGCCTTGCGGAGAATTGTCGGTGGCCGAACAGCAAGTGGTCGAGATTGCCAAAGCTCTTTCCCAAAATGCTCGGATTATTGTCATGGACGAACCGACTGCGGCTTTGACTCCTCGCGAAGTGGAGGGTTTGCTCAGGGTGGTTCGGGAATTGAAGTCTCAGGGGATTGGAATCATCTACATCAGTCACCGACTGGACGAAATCGATGCCATCGCCGACAGGGTGACGATCCTCAGGGACGGTGCTCACGTCGCGACCTGCGTGAAGTCGGAACTGGATCGAGAGCGAATGATCGCCCTTATGGTCGGCCGCAGTTTGGAAAAGGAGTTCCCGTCCCGGGAAAGCGTTGCCGGTGAAGTCAGGTTGGCCGTGCGTAACCTCAGGCGTGGTTCTCGGGTGAGAGACGTTTCTTTTGATTTGCGAGCCGGTGAAATCGTAGGGCTGACCGGATTGGTGGGTGCGGGTCGAACGGAAACCGCTCGTCTGATTTTCGGAGCGGATCGCATGGATTCAGGATCGATCGAACTTGACGGAAAGAGACTCAGTATCGCAGGTCCGAGGGATGCGATCCGTAACGGAATTTGCCTTTTGACCGAAGACCGAAAGGGGCAGGGCCTTGTTTTGGGGCAAACCGTTCAAGAAAATTTCGGACTTCCAAACCTCGGCGATTTTTCAGCGAGTCTCCTCATAAGTTCAACCCGGGAAAGCGAAGCATTTTCGGGATTCGTTGAAAAAATGAGGATCAAAATCTCTGGCCATTCTCAAGTGGCCGGAACCTTGTCGGGAGGAAATCAGCAAAAGGTTGTTCTTGCCAAATGGCTCCAGAGAAATGCCGAGGTCATTATCTTTGACGAACCAACGAGGGGGATCGACGTTGGAGCGAAGTTCGAAATCTACCAACTCATTCATGGATTGGCCGAGGAGGGGAAGGCCATTCTCATGATTAGTTCGGAGCTTCCGGAAATTCTGGGCATGAGCGACCGCATAATCGTTATGAACGAGGGCAGAGTGACCGGAGAGATCGAAGACTGCCTCGGCGTCAGTCAAGAGGACGTGATGAAATTGGCGACCCAAAGAGAGGAAATGGTAGCATGATGAAAACCGATTTTCGAAGTTTTCTGTCCGAGTACGGCAACGTGCTTGTGCTCCTTTTGTTGTGCCTTTGCATAAGCTTGGTGACCATTGAGGAGCAATCCGCGACAAGTTCGTCCGCGGCCCGTGAGTTGGCTCTTGAGGTTGCGGCGCAAAATCCTTCCGGATCCACCGCATTGGTTCTGGTCCGCACTGGCGAGGGGGCGTCTCGCTTTGCAAATACTTTGACGGAAAGCCTTTCGGCAGAGGGCTTGCAGGTGGTCGGATCGATTGTTGGAACGCCGGCCGATGCGCGCAAGGCATTGGAGTCCCAACGGGATGAACTGACTGTTCTTGTAACCGGCGAGCACATGGCCGTTTTCGCGTCCGAACAATTGCCGAAACTTGCTTCCGAAAACGATGCTTTGGCTCATACCAAGACCTATCGTACGGAGACCTACCTTTGGCCGAACTTTCTGAAAAAAGATAATTTGTTCAACGTGCTCAAGCAGGTTTCCGTTGTGGCGATCATCGCCATTGGCATGACTTTGATCATCATTACGGCGGGAATCGATCTTTCGGTTGGCAGCTTGATCGCCTTCAGCGGAGTCCTCACCGCTTTGACCATTCAGTATTTTGGCGGATCCGAGCCGACGACTACTCACCTATGGTTAGGCAGTTTGGCGGGCATATTGGTTTGCGCCCTTATCGGGATGGCAACGGGCGGGTTGGTGACGATTTTTAGGATTCCAGCTTTCATCGTGACACTCGGGGTCATGTTCATCGCCAAGGGGTTGGCTTTCATTTTTTCCAAATCCGAACCGATTCCGGTGGGTAACGAAGGGTTTGCCTGGTTGGGTCGAGGAGCCGACCTGTTTGGTTTGCCCAACTCGGTGAGCCTGATGATCTTTCTCTTTGTCGTGGCCCATATCGTGATGAACCGTACTTCGATTGGTCGTTACGTCTACGCCGTCGGAGGGAATCCGGAAGCCGCCCGTCTGTCGGGGGTTCCGGTCAAGTGGGTCCTGGTGTTTGTCTATGCTCTTTGCGGTTTGCTTGCCGGGTTGGGGGGCGTCATGGAGGCATCCCTTCACGTTACCGGAGATCCGAAATCCGGAAATTTGGTCGAACTGCAGGTCATTGCGGCCGTTGTCGTGGGGGGAACCAGTTTGGCGGGCGGCAGGGGGAAGATATTCGGCACCTTGGTCGGAGCTCTGATCATAGGAGTTATCCGGAATGGGATGAACCTCACGGGGGTTGAGGCACATATGCAAAGCGTGGTTTACGGCGTGGTAATCCTAATTGCAGTTATGGTCGACCAACTCAAGGGCCGTTTGAAGTAGCCTTTGGTTTGGCGGTCTTGGTGCGGTTCCCGGAAAATCAAGCCAAGCGCTTGAGGCGGGCTTTCATGATCAAGTAAAGTTCACGGCTGATCCATGCGTCGGTCGCCGCATAATTAATCTGGGAAGGAGTAAGGGGGCGTTTTTGCCAGTTGGACAACTGGGCGGATTTGGATAGCCTCTGCTTGAAAAAGATAGCCGTCAGGTTACGCAGACCGGTTTGTTCGATTTTGAGAGATTGTGCCAATTGGGCCAAATCTTCGAATCCGGCAGGCTTCAACTCTTCGATTTTATTTAGGTTTTGGAGGTCGTCTTTGACCGCAACTCCGGTCTTGATGATTTCGGGGTTTTCCAAAATCTCGACGAGGGGTCCCAGTTTCATGACGGGAAAGAGCCGGAAGAGAAAAGCTTGATCGGAAGTCGCCAACTGCAAAAGGGCAGGGGGGTTGTTTGGTCCGCGTTTGAAGTTTGGTTTGCATTCTATGTCAAACCCGAGGACGCGTTGTTTCCTCAGCTTTGAGGCGTATCTTTGAAAGGCCTTCGCGTTTTCGGCGACTTTTACGGAACCATGGAAACGGATGAGGGGGAATTGGTTGATCGTCTCCTTATCAAGTCTTTTGGGAATTTCTTCCTCGTTCGATCGGGCTGGAGGCATTGGGTCAATACTCGAGCGTCAGACCATCGTAGGCGAGTATGACGTCGTGGGGGTGAGGACGGGGCGATTGGGATCCAACCCCGGACTTGGTCTCTTTGACCATTATGCAGGACCGCTCGAAAAACTTTTTCGTATGGGCAAGAAATTTGACCATCTCCTCATCGTTGGCAGCGGGATCATGGTGGAACAAAGCCAAAGTTTCGACTTCACCTTTCGCCGCCAGTTCCACCGCCATGACATTGCTGGAATGACCCCAGTTTTCACGATTTCCGATTGATTGGGAATGGGTGTAGGGAGCATCGAAAATAAGCAGATTGGCTCCACGAATGAAGTCGACGTAGGGGTAGGATTTGCCATGGGCGACTTTCCGGTGCTCGGCATCCGTCGAATAAACGATGCTCACCCCGTTGGATTCAATGCGATAACCAAAGGATTTGCCGGGGTGATCGAGTTCGAAGGTCGTGATGCGGCTTCCGCAGACTTCGATCAAGTCTCCCGGAGCGTGTTTTTCGAAAGTGATCTCGGCCCCGAAGGTTTCAAACTCCACCGGAAAAAAGGGGGGCTTCATCTGGTTGCGAATGGCATCTTCGATGCCTTCATGGCAACCATGGAAAATAATTCTGTTCCCTTTGTCGTAGGCGGGCGCGAAAAAAGGGATACCCTGAATATGATCATAATGAAGGTGGGACAGAAAAAGATGGAAAGTCTTGTTGGATAATCCTTCTCCCTTGATTTCCTGTCCGAAAACTCTGAGACCGGATCCGCCATCCATGAGCAAATACTCGTCGGAGTCCGTTTCAATGTGCACGCAGGGGGTATTGCCTCCGTAGGAAGCCCCGTGCTGAAAGGGGAGTTGATTCTCGACGAACTCGCGAATTTGACTCTCGGATCTCAAATCCTTGCCCCGTGCCGCCATGAGAGCGGATACCACTTTCTCCCTCGTTTCAACTGCACTGGGGGAGATGGGAATTGAGCCCCGAGTCCCTTTGAAATGTACCTTCATTTAAGTCTTAGAAAAGACCTGTTTATTGATTTTCGACGGGGTTTTGGCAATTCAATTCTATATTTCCGGGAATTGAGTATATCTGAGCTTGAAGATTCCGTTTTTGAGGATCATTCTGAACGGATGGCTGAACAATACGACATCAACCAACCGATCTATCAAGTGGGCGAAGGCAATATGAGCTTTTCCCAGATGCTCAACTATTTTATCGATCCTGCTTACCAACGCGGAAATTTGTCCAGAATATCCGATATGCACGTCAAGACGGGTCGGCCCGTGAGCTTCCGGATTGACGACGATCTCACGCCCATACCCGAAGGAGCAGGCGTTGATGAAGAAGTCTTGAAATATATGTTGGGAATTCTGCTTTCGGAAAAGCATTTGAAGATCGTTCTCGACGAAGACGAACCTCAAGACGTTGACACCGCGTTCGAATGGAAGGAGCAGGGCGTTAATTTTCGACTTAACGTTTTCCGCGATCGGGATGGGATGGCTTTCGTCATGCGTGTTCTCGCTTCAAATATTCCTTCCATTCAGGAAGTCGGCTTGCCTTCCGAGAAGATTTGGCAGGACATCACGTCTCTCAAGAGGGGATTGGTTCTTGTGACCGGTGTCACTGGAAGTGGTAAGTCAACCACCATTTCCGCATTGGTTAATCATATAAACCTATATCGAAAGACGAGGATCATCACCTTGGAAGATCCGGTTGAGTTTCTTTTCAAAAGTGAGAGTTCAATGGTTTCGCAGCGCCAAGTCGGTCAAGACGTAATGAGTTTTTCCGGTGGTCTGAGGAGTGCGTTGCGAGAAAACCCGGATGTGATTTTCGTCGGGGAAATAAGAGACACGGAAACGGCCTCTTTGGCTTTGAGCGCTGCTGAGACCGGGCACTTGGTTTTTTCCACTCTGCACACCCGGGATGCCAAGGGGGCGTTGAGCAGGATAGTCGATATGTTTCCTGCGGAGCAGACCAAAAGCCTTTGCTTGCAGCTCTCTTTCAGTCTCTCTTTCGTGCTCAGCCAAAAACTTGTACCACGGGCGGACGGCAATGGCCGGATTTTGGCTATGGAAGTATTGAAGAACGTTCCCGCCTTGGGTAACTTGATACGCACTGGCAATTGGCAGCAGGTTTATTCTACGATGGAAACCCAGTCGAAAGAGGGAATGATGACGATGGAGCAACATCTTCTTCATCTCTATCAGCACGGTATCATTACGAAGGACTCTGCCATTGCCTACACGAACGAGGCCAGTTTGATCGAGCGTCTTTCGTAACCAAAACCTTGGAGGTTGACCGCTCTTCAACAAACCTCTATCTTGATCCAAGTCAGTTTTCAAAATGAACAAACGAAAATTCCTTCTTGTTTTCCTTTTGACAGGACTTCTCGGGTTTCCTGCTTACGTTTGCATTGAATTTTTGAATACGCTTGAGGCCAAAAACAAAGACAAAGTAGAAAAAGTGGAAGAGAAACCTCAAACGGTTAGGAAAACCTCCGAGGAATGGCGGAAGGTTCTCACGCCCGAGCAATATCGAATTTTGCGGGAGGCGGGTACGGAGGCACCGAACGGCAAGGTCTATCAAGAATTCAAGCATCATGGGGCGGGCACTTACGTTTGCGCGGGTTGCGAAACCGAATTGTTTTCTTCCAAGGAAAAATTCGATTCCAGGTGCGGATGGCCTTCCTTTTACGACCCAACGAAGGCCAAGAACGTAACGACCGCGGTTGACTGGCATTTGGGGTACCCGAGAACCGAGGTGAAGTGCGCCACTTGCGATGGGCATCTGGGTCATGTTTTCACTGGCGAGGGCTTCGACACTCCGACCGACAAGAGGTATTGCATTAACGGAACCGTATTGAAGTTCGTTCCGGCAAGCTCTTCCGGGCAGGCACAGAAAGGTAAGCAAAAAGACCCTTCCGAAGGCATGTATAGGCAGTCCGGAGATATTCGTTCGCCTTGTTCTTGCTTCAACGCATTCGATTTGCAATGAATGAATTCGAATCGTTTCATACCTTTGCTTTCTGTTAGTTTATTTTTTTCTGCTTTGATTGCCTTTCTTTGGGCCCTTCCATTGAGGGGGATGGAGACGGAGTTTGACGCCGGGCATCCCTCGAG
>JAYOII010000132.1:1737-8234 GCA_038118685.1 Opitutia bacterium | reverse complement strand
GGGCGATTACGCTCAAGGTGCTGTCTTGCAAAAGCAATTCGCTGTCGTCGGAGGTGGCGAGCTCGAAGCGCTTGTCGTCAAGAAGAGCGACATATGGATCAAAGAGAGGCCCGGACAAGCGAATGGCCTCGATTTCGATGCTGACCCGCTGTCCCTGGGTGGCATTGATTTCGAAGTAGTCGACGTCTTCGTTGAGGATCAGACCGTTGACCGTTGAGTTGAGGAGGATGGGTTGCGCCTCGTCAAAAGCGGAGTTGGGCTCCTTCTCTTGGACGTTGGGAAATGGTCCGACCCAAAAGGTGTAGAGGTTACTCAACCCTTCGTTGGTGCGTATTCTCAGTTTGTGCTGACCGAAAGCCGCCTTTTCGGAAATGGAGAAAGTTGCCTTGAGGGCGGTGGATTTTTCCTCGACGATCTTCGAAACCTCGATTCCCTCGGAATAAAAGAAAAACTCGGAGGTTTTGTCGAGCCTTTGGCCGCGAACGACGACTTCCTGATCGGAGCCTCTCATTCCACCCCGTGGAAGCAAGGAAGAAATGAGAGGTTCGACTCCCTGAAGAGAATACGCGAAACAAAAGAAGAGAAAAAGAAAACGAAGGAAAGGATTCATAGCGGTGCGTGTACGGGATCAAACCCTCAAAGTTCGAAATTTGAGGGAAGTCATGATTGTGGAAAAGAACTCCTTGGTGTGCGTGCCTTAGGCGAGAAGATCCTTGACCACCTTGCCGCCATCCACGATTTCCATGGGACGGTCGCCCGGCGCCATCAGTTCTTTGTCGGCGACAATGCCGATGCGGTCGTACACCGTGGTCGCCAGGTCCTCGACCGAAAGCGGGTTGTCTTCGGGGGCGGTCGCAAAGGCATCGGAAGATCCGTAGACTTGACCGCGGGCTATCCCGCCGCCAGCCAAAACCACGCTGAAGACCCGGGGGTAGTGGTCCCGACCACTGTCCTTGTTGATCTTGGGCGTTCTGCCGAATTCCGATGACATCATGACAAGGGTACTGTCAAGCATGCCTCTTTCATCCAAATCGGAAATCAAAGTAGCGAAGGCTTGGTCAAGTTCAGGACCTTGCCTGTTGAAGCCCGCCTCGATGTTTTGGTGCATGTCCCAACCACCGTAAGTCATGGAAACGAAGCGAACGCCCGCTTCAACCAGACGGCGAGACAACAGCATGCGCTGACCGGCGGTGTTTTTGCCGTAGCGTTCCTTGACATTGTCCGTTTCCTTGGACATGTCGAAAGCCTCGCGGGCTTCCTTTGAACTGATCAAAGAGTAGGCTTCGTTGTAAAACTTGTCCATTGCTCCGAGGGCATCGGATTTTTCCATTTTCCGGAAGTGACCGTCAACGGTATCCAAGAGACTGCGTCGCTTGGAGAAACGATCGTCGCCGATGCCTTTGGGCAAAGAAAGGTCACGGACTTGAAAGTTGTCCGAAGCGGGGTCGGATCCTAGACCGAAGGGTCCGTAGGAAGAACTGAGGTAACCGCTCCCGGCAAACTCATTGGGAACCCGTGGGATACAAACGTAGGGAGGGAGGTTCTTGCGGGAACCGAGTTCGTGGGAAATGACCGAGCCGAAGCTGGGGAATTTGATGGCCGGACTGGGACGGTAGCCGGTGAACATATTGTGGGTTCCGCGTTCGTGGGCGGCTTCGCCGTGAGTCATCGAACGACATACGGTGATTTTGTCCGCAATCTTCGCGGAGTGCTTGAAGTTTTCGCTGAAATGGACGCCTGGGATCTTAGTTTTGATGCTCTTGAACGGGCCGCGGTACTCGAGGGGAGCGTAGGGTTTGGGGTCCCAAGACTCTTGGTGGGCCATCCCTCCCGGTAGGTAAATGTGAATCACGCTTTTGGCCGGGCCATCTTTGGTTTCGTAAAACTTTTGAGCACCGTGAGATTTGATTTGCAGGAAATCAGCCAAAGAAAGGCCAAGACCTCCGATGAAACCAACGTGCATGAATTCACGGCGTGAAAAATGATTGGGCAACTCGAAGCATTTGTCGTTCATGATATTTAGGATCGAATGTTAGTTTTTGTTTCAGAAAAGACTATATTTGTTCCAAATATCCAATCAAGCCGGATTTATCCTTTTTTTGTAAGTTTTTTTTGCAAGGAAAAAATATTGCAATGCAATATAAAAATTTCAAAAAAATAAAAAAAATATAAAAAAACAAAAATATTGTAAAAATTACTTTGCAATTTAGGTGGGTGCCGTTATGGAGGAAAAAGATGGCCAAGGGAAAAACAGTGACAATCAGGGTTCCTGAGGACACTTTCGAGGAGATCAAGGGGATTTGTTCGGACTTGGGAGACGCCTATAATTTCAATCAATTCGTCAACCAAAGCCTGGGAGCCATCCTTGAAGTCATTCAGCATGAAGGCCAGGATGTGCCGATTCCGAAGTTCGCCGTGATGGCCCGCTTGATGAAAAATTACGAAAAGGACCTTTTCGTTGCCAAAGTAAGAAGGGAGGGTGATTCATGAGCGGTTCGAGTTACACTGGAAAGAACGAAAAGGGCAGATCCATTTATGTTGCCATGGCGAAGCTCTGGATTCCGGTTTCCCTGTTCTTGTTCTTTCTAGCCTCTATTCTGAGTCGGGAGGAATTGCTGGCAAGGTTTTTGGGCAATGCCTCGAACGTGGTGCGTCAAACCATCGAGTATGGTTCGCAAATCGGCCTTTGGCTCTCCGCGGCTTTTCTCGTTCAAAGAATGATCACGATTTTCATTTGGGATGGTTTGATATCCGGGATTTCCGGCAGACCAATCCCGCGTTTACCCAAGGACGTAACTGGGATTATCGTTTTTGCCTTGGCCGCAGTGGGGGTGGTGGCGACCGTTTTCGATCAATCGGTTACAGGGATTTGGGCTACCTCTGGCGTTCTCAGCATTGTCGTAGGGATTGCCCTGAGGAACGTAATTCTCGACGTATTTATCGGCCTTTCGATGCACGTCGAGCAACCTTTTCGAATTGGTGACTGGGTCATGATTCACCAAAACCGGCGTGAAACCCATATCATTGGCCAAGTGATCGAAATCAATTGGCGCACCACCCGGCTCAAGACCACGGCCAAAAACATGGTGGTCGTGCCCAACAGCAAAATGGGGGAGGTCATTCTGACCAACTACATGCAACCCAAACCTCATTTCCGCATGGATTTGGAATTCGTGCTCGATTATTCGATTCCTTCAAGTCGAGCCATTCGCATCCTTTCAGCCGGCGTCAAGGCGTTGATCGACGAACGCCGAATCCTTTCCGACCCCGAACCCGAGGTGCGTTTGGACAAGGCTCTTGCGGATGGTCAAAGGTATGAGGTCCGATATTTTATCTTGCCGGCCAACGTCACTCCGAAGGAATCCCGCCATTTGGTCAACCAGAGCGTGATCGAACATTTGGCTCGGGCCGGGTTTACCCCGGCGATGCAAAAGGAGCGCCTTTTCATCGATCAGGCATCGGCCCTGCCTCTTCTCGCCAAATCGGGAGACGAAAATTTTGATCAAGTCGTCCGGCAGAGCGACCTGTTCGGAATGCTTGGTGACAAAGGCAAGGCGAAGATTGCGGAGACGTCCCGCGTAAAAAATTTGAGTTCAGGGGAAGTGCTTTACAGGCAAGGTGTTCAGGGGGACAGGATGTTCCTTTTGCTGGAGGGATTGCTCAGTTCGATCTACACTCTCTCGGGTTACGAGGGAAGCGCCAAGGTAGAGCAAATCGAGTCCGGTCGGCATTTTGGCGAAGAATGCGTCCTCGGGGACAACCCCCGTTCTTCCACCGTAACGGCAGCTACGGATTGCGTTCTTCTGGAAATAGAGAGGCAGGTAATTCGGGAATTGGCGGTCGAAGACGGAAAGTTCCTTAGTTTTCTCAACAGTGAAATGGATTTGGGACAGGAAAAGATAATGAAAAGCAAGTGGGGGATCAAGAAAAGGCATTCCGCCCGGAAGAGCAAAGCCAAGAAGGAGAACGTCAGCCGTTCGATTCAAACCTTTTTGACGGACCTTTTTCCTTCGTCCTCTTCAAAGGAGACACCTTCATGAAAAATAAATATGGATGGATTTGCGCCTTGAACCTATTCTTCGCGGCCCTTTTGTGCTCGCAGCAAAAGGAGGTGGAAGAACCGCCGACGCCGGAAGCGGTCTCGGAACGGATTCGATTGAGCTACGTCGATCCTGCCCGCTGCACTCAACTGCTGCAACTTTACGGAGTGACCATCGGAAGCCCTTCGGCCGCGGTCGACCCCAAGAAGTTGCCGGTCGTCGTTCCTCTTCCCCCGACCAAGTTTCATGAGACGGTGCCCGATCACGAGAAGGTTTTTCCACAAACGGAGGTCGATCCGATTAACGAACTGCTGCTTTTTTATGACCCGACCATGCCCGAGGAAGCTGGAAAAATCAGAAGAATCATAAAGGAGCAGGTCGATTTGCCGGCCCGCAAGATCATGATCGAGGCGATGGTGCTGGAAATTTCCTCAAGTGCCCTGGACGAATTGGGCGTCCAATGGGATTTTAACCGCGGGGAAAGCTCGATTTCGGATTCCAATTTCGTCAACACCAAGCTGGATGGAGCCAACGCGAACGGAAACCTTCTGATTGGAAGCATTGCCTATCCTGCGGCGGGCGAAGCCCAACTGGATGCCACGATCACCAACGTTTTCCGTGAGTTCAACGTGCGATTGAAGGCCCTCGTGCAAGATGGCTCGGCTCAAGTTCTTTCCCGCCCGAGCGTGCTGACCCTCGATAATCGAATGGCCTACATCAACGTCTCTGAGAAAATTCCCATCGCCAACACGAAGTTTGTCAAAGACTACGTGAGCGCGGTTGATTTCAGGGACGTTACGGCCGGTATCGAATTGGCCGTCCGTCCTCGGATCAATCAGGACGGAACGGAGGTTTCTCTTCAAATCAACGCTTCCGTTTCGGCCCCGGTCCCGGGAAAGGATCAAATTGTCAGGGGAACGAACAACAACATTGTTTTGGCCAGCGCCCCGACCTTGTCGATCCGGGAAGTCAAAACCTACGCCCGGATTGCCAACGACACCCCTTTTATCGTCGGGGGCTTGATCGCCAAGGATTCCGAGCAAATCTCAAAAAAAGTTCCTTTGCTCGGTGACCTTCCTTTGCTGGGAGCGCTTTTCCGGTCCAAGAACGAGAAGGGGCAAAAAAGAGAAGTCATTATTGTGATCACCCCGTCCGTTTTGCCCGAAGATAGTCCGTCACATGCGGGGATGCCCAAGGACGAGGATCTTTTCGACCAATTCGGTCACCGTCTTTTTCGGGATGCTTACCGAATCCGATCCGAGGACACTTTCGATTTGCGATACCTTACCGAAAACAAGGGTTTGCAACGCCTGCAGGCGGTCGCCGACCGCATCGTTAACGATCACAGGCATCTGCTTGAAGCCTACCCTTATGAGAATTTCGCCAACGGAGCGGTTCCCGGTGAAGATGCTCTTGTCCGAAGACAAATTTACGAAGTGCTCAAGCGGCAGAGGGCGGCCGAAGTGTTGGATCAGGAAAAACTCATAATATTCAGGCGTGATGAGTCGTTGGGATCCGGGTTCAAGGTTCGCTTTTTGGCCGATTATTTACGCAAGGAAGCGCCTTTCGTGCTTACTCCGAAGGGGGACGGTCGGGCCGTGGGGTTATGTTTTCGAATGACCCGCAATGCAACGAAGGCCGAAGAATTGCTGGACGAGCCGGTGCCCGAAATGAAGGTCGTCGACTGTCCCGATGAAAAAACTTGGAGGCAATTGCTCATGGCTTCGAACAAGCGAAACGGTTTGGCGGGTCAGAAGCAGGTAATCTTTCTCCGGCACTTGGGTGACTTGGACCGGCTCAAGAACGCCGTCCTCATGAAAAAAATCATTTCTTTGAACACGGCCGACTACATTCTCAAACTTAAGAACTTTACCCGTGGACGACTCCTTCGAATGCCCACAGTGAGAGAGGAAGACGTTGAGCTTGTCGATGCGGACGTCGCGACCTGTTTTTATCACTCCGAGCTCTATTATCCGGCCTTGCAGGAAGCCCTTCAGACGGATTATCAAGTCTTTCGGCAAGCTTTGCGGGACAGCCCCTATGGGGCGGGCGTGATCTGGCCGTGAGTCCATTTTGTACACTCTGAAACAAGCCATTAAGAATGGTTGCGTTAAACCCTAGCTAATCAGTGCTTTAAAAAATATCAGAGTCAAAAAATAGTCAAAAAATCGAGCTTCTTTTTTTGGGGTGGGCTTGGCCTGAAAAACTTGAGAAAAAGGAGGATTCTTCCTGAGGTTTTCCCTTGTTTTCGAATCACTCGTCCCGAAGGGATAAAAAGAACAAAAAAACTAGCCTTCTCCGATTGGCTCGCCATGGGGTGGTTTGCGTACCTGTTTCGAAAGCCCACTTACAAAATTACGGGTTATTTGGCGCTTCGCACAAATTTTATACGCAAAAAGGTGCATTGTTTCGGTTGCCAAGCCGAAATTACCGATGCAAAGTTGACCCATGCTGGAT
>JAYOII010000132.1:0-1727 GCA_038118685.1 Opitutia bacterium | reverse complement strand
TAATCGGGAAAAAGTACGGCGGAGTAAAAATAGGTCCCGGGCTTTCTCGCAGGGACATTCTCCGCATTGGCTCAATCGGAGCCGGTGGCTTGGCCTTGCCTGAACTTCTGAGGGCTGAAAAATTGCAAAATGTCGGCTCCTCCAATAAGTCCGTGATCATGGTTTACATGGCGGGGGCGCCGCCTCATCAGGACTTGATCGACCCCAAGCCCGATGCCCCCAAGGAGGTTCGCAGCGCATTCGAGCCCATTCGCACCAACGTCACGGGCATTCACCTCAACGAATCCCTGCCCATGTTGGCCAAAGTCATGAACAAGTGGACGGGGATCAGAACCATGGTCGGCGCTCCCAGCGGGAGTCATGATTCCTTCATGTGCTACACAGGGCGAGCCGGATCCGCCTTTTTCGACCGTCCTTATCCCAAGCCACCGGGCAATTGGCCCAGCATGGGCTCTTCCTTGTCCAAGTTGGCGGGCTCCCGCAGGAGGGGCATGCCTCCTTTCGTTGGCCTTGCCCCCAAGGCCGGTCATCCGCCCTATGGTTCGCCTGGAGAGCCGGGTTTTCTGGGAACCGCCCATGGTCCGTTTCGTCCGACCGGACCGTCTTCGGCCGACATGAAGCCGGTTTGCGATCCGGGTCGCATCGACCGCAGGCAATCCCTTTTGGCCGGATTCGATTCTTTCCGCAGATCCTTGACCAGCGGGAATGATCTGGAGCAAATGGATTCCTTTACGCGGGAAGCCTTTGGTGTTCTCGGTTCATCCAAATTGGCCGAGGCTTTGGACTTGGAAAAAGAAGATCCCCGGGTTCGCGAAAGATATGGCAAAGGCGATCCCAAAAACGTCGGGGACGGGGCTCCACGCAACAACGAACACTTCCTGATTGCCCGCAGGTTGGTGGAGGCAGGGGTCCGCATGGTGACCCTCAATTTCGGGCGTTGGGACTTTCATTCCAACAACACGGCGGGGGTCCAAGGGCACGCTCCCATATTCGACCGGGGGTTGAGCGCTTTGATCGAGGATCTTCACGACCGGGGCATGGATAAAGACGTTGCGGTGGTTGCATGGGGGGAATTTGGCCGGACGCCGGTTCTCAACAAGAATGCGGGGCGGGATCATTGGCCCCGGGTCGGTTGCGCTTTTGTGGCGGGCGGAGATATGAATCACGGTCAGATGATCGGGGCAACCGATTCGAAGGTTGCCGAACCCGTCGATCGGCCGGTGCATTTCGGCGAGGTCCATTCGACTCTCTATCATCATTTGGGGATTGATCCGAATTCCGTCACCTTGTCCGACCTGTCAGGGCGCCCCCATTATTTGGTCGATGGTTGGAAGCCTATCCCCGAATTGGTTGGTTCGTCTTAATCGTTTTGAATCGATTTCTAAAAAACAGTAAAAAAGAGCAAATAATAACAAAGAAGAGAAGTTGGCTTTGAGATTCCTTTGACCGCGGTTCAGAGGAACTTGGTCCAAATCAAACAATCACAAGAGAGGGACAGCCCATGATAACGAAATTCGACTACAGCCTTTTTGGATCCTGTGATGGAATCGCCCGAAGGAATTTTCTCCAAATCGGCGCCATCGCGGGCTTGTCTCTACCGCAGTTGCTCAAGGCTGAAAAAGCCTTCGGCGCGGGTTCCTCCAACAAGTCGGTCATCATGGTTTATTTGGCCGGGGGTCCTTCCCATATCGACACCTTTGATCCCAAGGACGACGCGCCCTCCGAGA
>JAYOII010000131.1:3890-8355 GCA_038118685.1 Opitutia bacterium | reverse complement strand
AATCGGCATTGCACTCAGGGGTATTGTCAAGCAGGGGCTTGATGAATTTATACATCGGAATTTGGATTCCGGATTGAACGACAATGGAACAGAGGCTGCTCAGGTTGGCGCTGAAGACGGCAAACGCACCCAGGAAGGCTATGAACATAGCAGGCTCCAAGTCCACGTCCGACAAACTTACGATCATCCAGTAAACCAAGGCCGTTGTCAGAGTTACCCAAGTCGTTTGAAAGGTGCTGTGCAAAATCCTCACCCGTTGACTCGCAATCAGTTTTTGCCGGAGTCTGCTGTACCTTTCGGCCCATTGTTCCAAGCATTCCGGTTCGGCTCCCGCAGCTTTGATCTTATGAATTCCCGAATAAATTTCCAAAATGTAGCTGTTTACGATTCCCAGAGATTTCTCACCTGCCATGAAGGCTCGTATTTGCCAGTAGGTAAAGGCAATGGCCGAACCAAATGCAATCAAACCAAACCCTAGGATTCCAATGCCAAGTTGGAAATTCACCCAAAAAACCACCCCGAGGCTACTTATGATTTGAAAGGACATGGTGACCAGGCGCTGGGCAATGGTTCTGAAAAAATCCTGCATGCCGAGAAGACTGTTCATTCTCATACCGATGTCTCCCGCGGCGAATTGTCGGAGCACCCCGGAGGGGAAATTAAGCACGCGATGCCACAAGGCTGCGTTGGATGCCAAAGTAAGCCGATAATTGATGCGGGTCATGATCATCGTATCGAACCAAGTGAATACGGTTTGAAACAGACCGAGAACCACCAAGCCTCCGCACACTACGGCCAGAAGGGTCGTAAGACCGCTTGGCAGAAGGACGTTTACGACAAAAGCCGAAAGCATGGGGAGAATGGCTACGAGAGCACCAAGAATAGTGGCCAAAAAAAGCACCATCGCAATTTCTGTTCGAACTGATTGAAGTTCGAACAGTATCAAGTCCACGATGGTAAGAGCTTGATCGGGAAGTTGCTTGTAATAGTAGATGGCGACCCCCTCGAATTGCTCTACGTCTGATTCGTCGACGATCGAAACCGTTTCATCCTCGGGGTTCCATTTGTAATAGCTACCTCCCTTGAAAAATAGAACGAATGCTTTTTCATCTTCGCCAAAACTTAAGAAAGAACCTGAATCTTTTTTCCACCAATCCCCCTTGAGCGTCGCTTCTCGCATTATCAAACCCGAACTGTTGGCCACCCTGCTCAAGAGTTCCAACGGATCATCGGTTTCCGTTCTTTTGGGGATGTTCGGAATCCAGCCTTGAATATTGATCAGGTGGAATGCCGCCCGCAATGTCTGGTTTGGAGTTACGGGTAAATACGACTTCTTGCCGGTCAGGAGATTGAGCAGTCGCTCCCGAATGGATTGAGAGTAGACGTCGTTGCGGAGGCTATGCTCTTCGTCCTGCTTTTGAAGCTTTATGAAATGATCTTCCCACCTCGAGACTAGTTCTTCCCATTGGAAGGAAATTTGCTGGCCCACGTGATGAGCGGAACTGGGTTGGTTGTATACGACGTCGTTGGAAAAGCTGTTCAGGGTTTGGGCCTGTTCAGTTTCGTTTACGAAGGCCGTATTGGAGTGAATGAGCCAAATCTCGGGTAATTCGGATTTGGCTCGGCTTGGTTCGGGGAACAAGGACAGGTTGTCTCCGCGAATCCAGAAAGGGGGTCCTGAGGTTACGCCCATTCTACCTGGGTTTAGCGTGAATTGCTTCCCTGGGTCGACTGTTTGAGGCTTTTTGAGAGTCGTCTTGAGCAAGTCCTTCTCGAACTCAGCCAAGGCAATGAGTGAGTTGGTGATCTTGTTACTAACCAAATTCAGCAGGGATGGGTTTTCTATGTTGCCAATCATTGCCTCAAGTGGGGCCCGAAAGCATTGAGCGTTGTTGTCCGAACGAGAGTATATGCGCAAAGAGGAAGGCAACTCGGCGGGGAGAAGGAGAAATTCCCCCGGAAGCAAGGTCAGGATTACCTTGCGTTGTTCATAATGGCCATCCCTGTCATACAATTCTCCTTCGACGTACCATTCGCCACGAAGGCTCCAATATACGTGGGCTCCCGAAGCATCCGGGCGGAGTTCGAAGTACTTCTTTTCATTGTCAATGCTATGGCTTGCCGATCGGGACAGATGGGCCTTGAACCTCTCAAGAAGCATCTCTCTTGTCTCTTCGCTCATTCCTTTGACTCAAGAGTGAAAAGCTTTCGGTACAAGCCTTCTTCTTCTTTCAGGAGTTGTTGATGGGTGCCCCTTTGAATAATTCTGCCTTCTTCAAAAACGATGATTTCATCACAAAGTTTGATGGGTTCTATTTTGTGGCTGATAATGATTCCACCAGCGCAGTTTTGCCTGACTGACTGCAACAACTTGCTTTCGGTTTCGGGGTCCAAGCCGGCAGTCGCTTCATCGAGGATGACCAAGGAAGGTTCCACGGCCAAGGCCCGGGCTATTTCAATCCGAGCTTTTTCTCCACCGCTTAAATTCGAGCCATCTTCGGAAATTTTGTGTTCGTAGCCCATGGGTCTGTTGATGATCCAGTCGTGAATGCAGGCTATTTTACATGCTTTGGTAAGTTGCTCGAAAGATATGGAGCTGTTCCACAACGACAAGTTTTCCGTAATGGTTGCGCTGAACAACACGATTTTTTGGTCAACGAAGGCGATCCTTTTTGAGAAATCCTTGGGATGGATTGCATTGATTGGAATGCCGCCTAGTTCTATGCTTCCCGACCATGGCTGATAGAGTTGTGACAACAATCGGGTGACCGTGGATTTGCCTGAACCGGAGGCCCCAACGAAGGCCGCCCATTTACCTGGGCCAATCGTAAGATCGAAGTTTTCGAGCAAGGGCGGCTTTAGCTTTTGATATCCGAAGGTGATGTCTTTTAGTTCAAGCAGTGGGAATGTGATGGTCCGGTCTTCCTCATTGTCCGGTTCGCCCTCGTTGTCCGAATCGTCCACATTGTCCTCCTCGTCCGCCCCTTCCGTTTGGGAGAACACGTCATCGATTCGATCAATGTTGCCTTGAGCTTCCTGAATATCGGCAAATTGGGAAAGCATTTGCTGGATGGGGTTGAGAAACTGCATCATCAATCCCTGAAAAGCCACCAACACGCCGAAAGTCATCTCTCCATCGAGAACTTTATGCCCGCCGAAAAACAGGATAATGGCATAGGAACCCGAGTTCAAAAAAGTCGGCAGTGATTCGATGATTGTCCGTTTTATGGTCAACCGGCTGCTTTCATTCAGCCATTTGATCTTTCTTCCCACTAGTTTTTTGAGGAGATTCGCCTCCAAGCCGCTTATCTTGACCTCGGGAATCAATTGCAGGGCCTGCAACTGTTCGCCCGTGTTCAGACTCGCTTCACGGGTTACCGCCTGGTTGAGTTCGCGAACGCGCCTGACTTGCCAGGAAAAATAGAGCAAGTTGACCAAAGCGATTCCCAAAACGATGAAGGTTAGGTTCGTTTCGAACCAAAACATCACCAGACAATAGACCGTTGCCGTCAGGAGCCCAATGAAGGATTTGCCAAGCGGTCCCATGATCAGAGCGGACAAATTGTCGACCAATTGGGATCTGCCGGCAATTTCACTGGCCGAACGCTGAGAGAAAAAGGCCAGAGACAAACTCATTGCCTTGTTGATCAGACGGCTGTTGAGGGCTATCGACAACCTTGTTTGGAAAACCAAAGTGATGCTTTGTTGAAGGAAGTTCAGCAGGAATTGGAGCAGGGCCAAAACGACGATACTTCCCAAGAGAATGGGCAACCAATCCTCGAATCCTTGAACCAAAACGTAATCGATGAAAACTATGGAAAGAATGGGCATGAGGGCGCCGGGAACAACCAATGCCAAGCCCAAAGCCATCGCCAAGGCCAATCCTACCTTTACTTCGGAGACGTAATTGAAGAGCGATTTGATCCAGCTCGGTGGTGATCCGGAGGGAGTAAAGGATTCGTTGGGTTCGAAAGTCAACGCGACTCCCGTAAACGCTTCGTCGACCTCTCTTTCCTCTAGGATTTGCCGACCGGTCGCGGGATCGTTTACCCAAAACCGGTTTCCTTTGATTTTCTCCAATACAATGAAGTGATTGAATTTCCAATGAAGGATCATGGGGAAGGAATCCATTTCCTTGAGCTCTTCGAGTTCAAGGCTATAGCCATGGGATTCCATCCCTTGGTCACGGGCGAATTTAAGGAGGTTCAATGCGTTGCTTCCGTCTCGCGAGACTCCGCAGGCATCCCTGAGGTACTCAATTGAAAACCACTTCTTGTAATAACCGAATACCATCGCAAGGGCTACGACTCCGCACTCGGTGTGTTCGACTTGAAGAAGGGAAGGGGTCCGGTGACTTCGGAATTTCTTTCTTAAGAACGAAAACATGTCATTGGGTTTGCGGCAAAAGAAGCCAAATCAATCTTTCCCATCGAGTGATGATGCTGCCTTCGCCTACCATTCCCAC
>JAYOII010000131.1:0-3851 GCA_038118685.1 Opitutia bacterium | reverse complement strand
TGCAACTCACGCTCTCCGTCCGATTGGGAGCTCCATTTGAATTCACCTTCCTCATTGCGAACAATGTCCACCTTGACCATGAACGGGCTTCCAACCTCGGTAATCCTCTGAACCAACTGGTCGTTTCTTAACTCTTTCATCAAGCCGGAAGAAGAGAGAGGCATGGGAGATACGTCTTTTACTTTCGCCATTAATTTTCCAAACTTGGTGGGAGGGAAGGCGGACAATTGCAATTCCGTATCCATGTTCTCCTTCACTGGCTTTACTTGTTCGCTGGAAATGAAGACCACGAAAGTCATTTTGTCCTCACCCGAGTCGGGTTGTACCAAAATGACGGGAGAACCGGGGGAGAGATAGTCTCCGACCGACGAAGTGATTTCAACCACTCTGCCTGAGATATGGCTTTTGAGTCCCCCCTGTTTGTCGATTTGCTTGCGCAAAAGCGTGACTTCGCTTTCAAGTTGGAGGGCTTCCAATCTTTTTTGCAAAAGTTCGCGTTCATCCGCTCTTTCTTTTCGTTGTTCCTCTTTTTTATCGGTCAAGACCATCCTTTTTTCCTGAATAAAACTCTCTTCAGTCTTTTCGATTTGATCGAAAAGCAAGTTGTACTGATCAAATTGAATCAGGCCTTCCTCATGCAATTTTTTGAGCTCTGCTTTCCTTTCTTTCAGGCGGTTCATGGTGACTGTTTTTAATTCGTCAAACTCCTTCCTGACTTCCGAAACGTCCTCTTCAATTTCCTTGCGCTCTCTTTTGTCTTTTTTTTGCAAATCCTCAAGGTTCTCGATGTTGACCCTCAACGCATTCAGTTTTTCCTGAGTGGAAAACAATTTGTCACTGACCAATTTCTGGTCCAGAGTTGCGATCGTTTGGTTGTACTCAACCCGATCTCCCACCTTGACCTTGATCGAGGTAATGGTTCCCGGATGTTCCGCCGTGACCTGCAAAACACCGTCATCCGACCAGATTACCGCAGGGCCGGATACCTTGATGGGAATCTCGATCAACAGACTGCATGCAATGGCGATGAGAATCAGCAGTACGAAGACAAACAAAAAGAGGAACGACCTGAACCTGATGAAAAGGGATGCTTGGTCCAAGTCATCACTTGAGACCAAGTTATCCAAAGATTCCGAACGATAGAGAGGGGGCATAAGCGAATTTCTATGTCACAAAACAAACAACATCTCAAACATTTAGGACAATGATGAATCCAATCCTCTCAAATGCTATTTCAACAAATAATCAATTACCCAAAGGCATGCGGCCCATAGCCATATGATTCTTTGGGTAACTGAACCTGGAACGAGCCGAATCGGTACGTTTTAATTCCAAGGATCTTGTTGAGTCACTAGGCTATGCGCATGACCGAAACGTTGTCGATGAGTCCACCGATTCCATCATCGGTTCCGGTTCCCCGGAATTCCAACCTCGTGGTGTCGCCTCCATCAGGGTTGACGGGCAACTCGAAGTCATGAGTTTCCCAACCCTTTTGATCGGCAGAAATCGTAGCGACTTTTTCTGTCCCCCAATACACTTCGGTGGTGTTGGATGCAGCCGTGTTCGCTGCACTCCCAATTTCACGAGCCGAGAAGGAGAAAGACAGTTTGAAGGTGCCCTCCGAACCGGTTCGTATGTCTTGATAGACCGAGGCATTGGTGTCTCGTCCTTCGTGGGCATCCAATTCCAAGACGGAATCTCCGTCGGCTGCTCCAGGAGTGCCTCCGTGCGTTCCCTTTTGGATTTCGATGTTACCTTCCGAAGTTTGCCAACCTTCTACGCTGTCAAAGGTTCCCCAAGACCCACGGTTCAAGTCACCATGATTCTCGAAGCTACCGTTGACAATGAGGTTTTCACCGATTGGGACGCCGGTCTCTTTTTGTTCGGGTGCACTGTCGCCTATCAAGACATCGTCGCCGTCACCGCCCTTGAGGACATCCGCTCCTTGACCTCCAACGAGAACATCGTCACCAGATTGACCGTGAAGGACATCGTTGCCTTGACCGCCCTTGAGCGTGTCATCTCCTGAGCCTCCAGCAAGTTTGTCGGCCCCTTGACCACCCTTGATAAGGTCATCGCCTTGGTCTCCGTGAAGGACATCGTTGCCTTGACCTCCCTTGAGGACGTCGTCACCGGTTCCTCCGTAGGCTTTGTCATCGCCTTTTCCTCCAGCAAGCAAGTCATCCCCTGTTCCTCCGACAAGTTTGTCATCGCCTTTGCCGCCCTTGAGGACGTCGTCACCTGATTCTCCGTGAAGAACATCGTTGCCTTGCCCTCCCTTGAGTGTGTCGTCTCCCGGGCCACCTGCAAGTTTGTCGTTACCTGAACCACCTTTGATAAGATCGTCACCTCGGTCACCGTGCAGAATATCCGAACCAGCGCCACCTTTGATCACGTCATCACCGGAGCCGCTGTAGACTTGATCGTTTCCTTGGCCAGCTTCGATCACGTCACTACCCTGTGTTCCTCTGATGAGAACATCTTCCGCCGGACTTCCACCAGTTGGATCTTCAACATGAACACCTCTGAGCATATCTTCCGTGGGACCACTGCTTGGCGGGGGAGGGGGCGTGAAGTCCGGAGCATCACCAGGTACTGAAGTTGGAGGGGTTCCGGGAACTTCTGCGGCTTGGTAATTCTCCATGTGGCTTGAGTAGGCTTGGTTTACGTTGAAATCCATTCCGCCTTGCCATGACATGCGTTCCATCCCATCCCGATTTCCATATTTCGTGAAATCCCCTTCCGATTCGATGGTTAAGCCATCGACCGAAATCTTATCGACTATCAAGTTACGGTCGTCGTCGTCATTGGCGGGTCCTCCCCAAGCGTCGTTAAGGAACTTTACTTCCACGTTTTTGGGCATGCCTTGTGAGAAATCGTAGTCGATCGAAACATCACGCCACACGACTTTGTCGTTGTCCACGTCTCCGACACCACCATGGGTTGGTCCATCCCTTCCAGTACCTTCTTCGTCTGCGTAGCGATCCGCAGAACCAGTCGTGTCATGGGACCAAGTTACCTCGCCCCTGCTCACTTCCTTGCCATCGACGATGATGGCATATTGTGGATTTCCTTTAAATGCCTCCCCTCCAAGTGTCACGGTAATCTTACCGTCATGAACGAGACCGTCAATGGGACTTGGAGAAGTGGTCGGCGGAACAATTTCTGCCTCTTCAAAACTAAGCGTCTCCAATGATTTCACGGTGATTTCACTACCATCGGGGCCGACAACAGTACCGTTCCCATCGATGGAGGATAAGTCGATTTTGCCATCTACGGTGATTTCCTTCAAGTCGACCTCATTCCCGTCTGAGTCGAGAACCTGCCAGTTTTCGGAGAATTCTTCCATTGTTACATCACCGAAATGAAGGTTGTCATCACCCTGTCCCCCGAACACGACGTCACTGCCATCTCCGGTGTTATAGATGAAGGAATCGTCCCCTTGTCCACCTTTCAGGAAGTCGTCTCCTTGTCCACCGATCAAGGTGTCATCACCCTTGCCTGCCAAAAGAATGTCGTCCGAAGGTCCCCCTTCGGCAAAACTTACGGACTCCAATGACTTGAAGTCAATTTCGTTTCCGTCAGGCGCCGTAATAGTACCTGCTCCATTGAGAGAAGATAGATCAAGTTTTCCGTCTTTGATCAATTCGCTAACGTCAACTGCATTTCCATCAGCATCGGTAATTTCCCATTCCGCCGCGAACTTAGTCAAAGTTGTGTCGCCAAGATGCAGCGTATCCTTACCGTCCCCTCCGACTACTGTGTCGCTGCCGTCTCCGGAGTTGTAGATGAAGATGTCGTCGCCGGAACCGCCCTTGAGCACGTCGTCGCCCGAGCCACCGTGAAGCACG
>JAYOII010000130.1:388-8361 GCA_038118685.1 Opitutia bacterium | reverse complement strand
CCCTGAAGGCCACCGTCAATGAACCCGAACGGTTCATCGACACGATGTACGATCTTATTTACCTCGCCTTCAAGACGGACTCCACCCGCTACGCCACCTACATGCTGCAAAGCATGATCGACGGGCCTTGGAACGAAATGCCCAAGAATGCACTTGGTTTGCCCACGGGGCATCACCGACTGGCTCATGGGGCCGCCGGTTCAGGCCGAAAAGCCATGGAGAATCTCGGAGCCTACGACAAGTTTCAGGGCGACCGACTGGGACGCTTCCTGGGTAAAATGGCCGATACACCCGAAGGCAATGGTTCCATGCTGGACAACACCATCGTCTATTACGGCACAAGCAACAGCAAGACCCACGTAAACCGGAACTACCCGCTTTTGGTTGCCGGTGGGAGCAATTTGGGGATCAAACATTGCGGTTATCATAATTTTCTCGAGACGGGCAAGCAGCCACTCAGCAACCTATACCTGAGCTTTCTGCAGTCTCTTGACGTCCCCGCCCAAAGCTTTTCCGACAGCACGGGCGTCCTTGAGGAAATCCTCGCGTGAGGCTTCAGATATTTCTTGTCTTCTTGAAAGCCTTTCCCTGCTGCTCGCAATCCAATGGCTACCGATCCAAGCCAGGTCGTCCCGGCTTTTGGCAAACGATTTGTGAGTAGGTCGGGCGTCTGCTTTCACACACAAAGGGATTTATTTGAGGCAACCCTTGAAGCCAATAGATTCGCGGATACCGCTCTTGATTGGTTTGGTGCAATCGATATCGTTAATTTTTTTTGGAATTTATGTATTTTCGTTTCTTTTAATGTGATATTTAGATAATTATGTTTGTTTAGCAAAGTTTTTTAGATATGGTAATTTCAACTCGTAAAGTTCTAAATACTAGCATTTTACGGTTTTTCTTTTGGGATATCAAAAAACATCGTCCATGATTAGTAGCATCTTCGGTAAAGCCCTGTTGTGGTTTATTGTGCTTGTGGGGATTGAGCGAACCGTCAAGGCTTCGGACGCAGGTACGATTGATCAGGAAATAAAAAGCCAGACCGATTTGAATACCTCCAAGTCGGGGGAAATTACTTTTTTTGTCCGAGCGTGGGAATTGGTCGGAGTGACGGTTTTTGATGAAGACGAACTGCAGGCTCTTCTGGCAAACTATTCGGGTAAGGAAATATCATTTGCCGAAATTAAGAACATAGCCTCACAAATCGAAGGACACTACGAGAAGAACGGTTTCTTGGCTCAAGCGACCGTTCCTCCTCAAGACGTTTCTTCGGGTCTGGTCCGAATCGAGGTGTCTGAGGCTTATCTTGGTAAAATCAGGATTGAAAAGGGTAGTTCCTCTCTCGTGGCGGATGATACGATTCTTTCAATGGTTGGCGCCAGCCTGAAGGAAGGAGAATTGTACGACTCGGATTCTCTGAATCGGGGACTTTTGCTTGCCGATGACCTTTCCGGAGTCAGCTTGACGGGGTTTCTTCAAGAGGGTAGTGAGCCCGGTTTGGTCGATTTGAATTTGAAAACCCTCAAGGAAGCCAGAGCCACGGCGGAGTTTTCCATGGACAATGCCAATGCCCGAGCCCTGGGAACCGAGCGAATTGTCTTTTCGGGCAAGTTGGTTAGCCCTTTGAAAATGGCCGAAGTTTTTTCCCTCAAATCACTATTTAGCGAGGGTAGTTTTTACAGGAGTCTTTCGGCTTCAATCCCTCTTTGGTCCAGTGGTTTCAAGTTCAGGTTATATTACAGCAAATTGTCTTACGACGTCATTGCAGATGAATTCAAGACACTCAATATTTCGGGAGAAGTGGACGAGGAAGGGCTTGAATTGTCTTACCCTCTCTACCGAACGAGCAAGGCAAATCTATATTGGTCAGCCAAAATGGACAACCGAACCTACGGAACCGAGGTTTCGGGTACCTCCGTAAAGGATTCCCTGATAAAGAGCCAAAGTATCGAACTGAGCGGGAATTTATTTGATGATATCCTCGGCGGAGGTGCGAATGCGGCAAACCTGTCCTATTCTCGTGGAGATTTGGGAGGATTCGGGGGTCTTCCTTCAATGATCGGTGATTACTCTATCTACAATTATTCCCTTAGCAGGCAGCAGGCTTTCAATGAAAAACTAAGCCTTTTCCTCTCGATAAGAGGACAGTTTACGGACGGGCTCTCCTCAGGAGCCGGGCAAGAAGACTATTTGGATAGTGCCGAAAACTTCAGCTTGGGCGGACTCTATGGGGTACGCGCATACCCGTCCGGCGAGGCAACGGGAGCTCAAGGTCAATTGGTCTCCATGGAATTTCGCTATCTCTTGGGGCAGAGCCTTGTTTTGATACCCCACTACGACTGGGGAAAAGTAGAGAAAAGAAACCTTTCCTCGGGAGGTCCAGGCGAATATGAGATTTCGGGAACTGGATTGGGATTGTCTTGGAGCGCGCCTTGGTCGATGAACATACAAGGAACTTTTTCACGTAGAATTGGTTCGAATCCCAATCCACAACTTTCAGGTGTCGATCAGGACGGAAGTTTAAAGGAAAACCGTTTCTGGTTGTCCGTAAGCCGGAGTTTCTGAACTCAAGACTTAGATTAATTAAGTTGAAGCCTATTCGCGTATGACGATCTCTCTGAACAGGCATAAGAAGAGTTCCCCGTCCTTCTTGAGCTTTGTTTGCCTGGCAATTCCCTTCTCCGTCTTACTTGGTTTGGGTTTGTCCGCCCAGACGATCCCGACGGGAACTCTGCCTACGGGTGCAAGGATTATGGCTGGAGATGCTTATGTTTCAAGCTTTGGAGATCAAATGCTCATAAGGCAGACTTCGCCTAGGGCAGCCATAAGATGGCATGACTTTAACGTCGGGTCCGCCGCCTCGGTTCATTTTGTGCAACCCAATTCGAACGCTGCCACCTTGAATCAAGTATCCGGTCCCAATCCAAGTCAAATTTTCGGACGGATTAGTGCAAACGGGAGTGTGTTCATCACCAATGGCAACGGGATTTTCTTTGGAGAACAGGCGACCGTTGACGTCGGCGGACTCGTTGCGAGTACGATGAATCTAACGGTGAATGATTTCATGAAAGGAAAACTCACTTTCAAGGGAGAAAATGGAGATGGGAAAATCGGCAACAAGGGAACCTTGTCGGCGTCTCGCGATGGTTTCATTGCCCTGCTTGCTCCGGAGGTCCGCAACTCCGGTCTTATTCTTGCCAAAAAAGGGACGGTTGCCCTTGCCTCCGGAAAGACAGTCGAACTGCAATTCGGATCCCAACGAAAACTCGAAGGAATCCGGGTCCAACCTGCGAAATGGAAAAGCCTAGTCGAAAATCAGCATGTCATTGATGCGGAGGAAGGATTGGTAATTCTTTCGGCGAAGGGGTTGACGAGCCTCAGAGGAAGCGTAGTCAACAATTCTGGGAAAATTCAGGCAAGCGGAGTGCGTCGGGTCGGAGGTCGGATCATGCTCACTGCAGGTGAAGGTGGAGAGGTCGAGAATCAAGGCTTGCTCGACGTGTCTTCCCTTCATGGGAAGGGAGGAAATGCGATTCTCGAAGGCGAAAGGATTCATTTGGATGGCGAATCCCTCATCGACGCTTCCGGAAAGAGCGGAGGAGGAGTGGTTCTCGTAGGTGGAGATTGGCAGGGCGGTCATGTCGAGGGAAAGCGGCTTTTGGGTGAATCTTTTTCCATGTCGGAGGCTGGCGAGGTAATCATGGAGAAGGGCGCGGGAATAGATTCTTCGGCTATCGAGAACGGAAAGGGAGGGGATATCGTACTTTGGAGCGATATTAGGGATTCCGAGTCTTTGACCATTGTACGGGGTTCCCTTGATGCGAGGGGAGGGGCGAAGGCAGGGGACGGGGGGAACGTCGAAACCTCCGGCGCTCAGTTGGATATTAACGAAGCTCTTGTTTCAACTTTTTCTCCTCATGGGAAATCGGGAAATTGGTTACTCGATCCTGGTAACATAAATATTGTTTCATCGGGTACGGTTGATAGTCTTCACAACAGTTACGAAGCTCCTGCCGATACCACCATTCAGCCCAGTGCCATTGAATCTGCTCTTAATTCAAACAACCTGACCATTCGGACGGGAAGCGGCGGGTATTACATTGAGGTTACCGACCCCATCGACTTCACTAACAATTCAAGCAGGAAGCTCGTCTTGGAGGCTTCCGGGGATATCAGGATTAACAATGCCATTACGGTGAACGGAGGAGTCGACTTGATCGCGGGTGGTTCGATCCGCGTCGGCCAAAACGTGACCACCGTCTCCGGCGGAGCCTTGTTTCAGGCTGCCAATGATCTTTTGTTTGGGACAGGAGGCGGCAACGTCAGAGTTTCTACCGGTTCGGGTCCCATTACGCTACTGGCAGACCGGATTGCCTTTGACGGAGACTTGTCTAATCCTGGCTCTGGTCGGACTACGTTGGCCACGACGGGACTTCTCAAGATCGAACCGTCCGGAACGAATTTTCATGCCGACTTTCTCGGGGGGGCGGATGGCTCTCCCGGAACTGAGATCAAGTGGAAGGGGGCGTTGACGGAGGCGCCCTCGGGTGTCTTCAAATTCACGGGCGACGCCACAAGCCCCTTCCGTTTTCTTGAAATTGAGAATTATACCCGACTGGGAGGACTCAGCCTGAACAAGGTCAACTCAACTACTCCTATGAAAATAGAAACTGCCGTCAACACCGCTGGCCCGATCACCATTAACGGGGGTGACCTGACTATTGATTGCGATCTGACAACCAGTTCCGGGGGCGTAACCCTTCAGTCCGCAGGCAAGCTTTCCTTGGGCGCGAACGATACGAGCATTAGAATTGCAAGCGGTAATACTCCCATAACCTTGAAATCGGACTGGATTGCCTTTGATGGATCAGCAAACGCCGCAGGGAATGGGCAAACCACCCTGACCTCAACCGGAATCCTTACCATCGCTCCCTACAATGCCAACTTCAGTAGCGATTTCCTCGGTGGATCCGATGGTAGTTCCGGTAGCGAATTGAACTGGAACGGTTCGCTCACGGAGGTGAGTTCCGGAGTCTTTGAGTTCACGGGCGACGGAAGCAACGATTTTCGGCACTTGGTCATTGAAGATTATACCCGGTTGGGAGGACTTGTTCTGAACAAGAATAATTCGAGTACTCCGGTCGAAATTGAAACGAATATGAATTTCAATGGTCCGATCACGGTTTACGGGGGGGGCTTGACGATCGAGGAAAATCTGTCCTCTCGGCTGAGTGGTGCGGATATTCTGTTCAAGGGAACAGGCAAGGTGCGGAGCGTTGCCAATCGAACGATCCAGACAAACAATGGTGATATTGTCTTTTGGTCAGACAGCGACGGAAATGGGGAAGGAGCGGTCCTTGTCGGGGACGACAACGTTCTTAACTCGGCCAACGGAAGAACGGGGGACACCGATTCATCCGGTGGTAAGATTGTGCTTGGGGGAGGTGGCAATTCCGGAGTTGTCCCAACTGGAAACAGCGCTTCGGCGGTTCAGCCCGGTGTCAAGCTTGGCGCGTCTACCGCCAATCATACTCAAATTTATTCGGGTGGCGGAGATATCAGCATCAAGGGTCTCAGTACTGCGACAGGTTTGGCCGACGACCGGGATGAGGCCGGGGTTTATCAATGGGGGCGCATGACCATTAAATCCGGAAGGGGTTCGATTACCATGAATGGGACGAGTTCTGAATATTCGGGCGTGGGCTTTACCGATCCAGTGACCGATACCGATTCGGGGACCAAACAGTTGATCATGAAGTCGGCCAAGACCTCGGGTACGGCAATTCAGATAACCGGGGTTTCGACTTCAGGCAAAGGGGTATCCTTCAATTACCTGAACCCCAAGGAGATCCTTTCTCTTGGAGGTGGTCAGATCATTGTCACCGGGACGGGAGGAGGTGCCGGGAACCACGGCGTTTCCCTCCAAAATCAAGATATCCTTTCCACTTCCGGAGATATTTTTGTGACTGGAATTGCGGGAGGAGTTGTCCTGGGGGACAGAGGTGCCCGATTCGGAAGTCTATCGGGCAGTGGAATCACCAGTAGTAGCGCCGATTTAACGATTCGAGGTGACGTGATCGACTACCAGAACCTTTTCAGTGGGTTTTCGGATTCCGTGACGACCACGGGGGGGATGGTGATGGAGTCTCAGAACGCCTCTTTTTCCTCCCTTTTTAACTACCAAAACATAAACCTCGCCAATACGGTCTCGAGCCTGCGGGTTGGAAAAACGACCAATGGCTCGAACGTAAGGATTATAACACCCATCTCCATTTCCGGTCCGATCTCTATGTACGGTGCGGACGTTATCACGGATGCGGATGTTACAATCAGTGGGGGAGGAGCCCTCTTTCAGGCTTCGGATGTTTTGCTTTTCGGGTCGAGTGCGACCAATGTCAGCATTGCTACCGGTCCGGGTTCGATCACCCTTAGATCCGACTTGATTGCTTTCGACGGATCCGAGTCGAGTCCGGGGGGGGGGCAGACTACGCTCTCGCTTACCGGTATCCTCAAAATCGAGCCATATAATGCTAATTTCCGATCCGAATTTCTCGGAGGAGCCGATGGTTCGACCGGAAGCATTTTGAATTGGAACGGTGCCCTTGCGGAGGTAACTTCGGGAGTCTTTCGATTCACCGGGGATGGGGGGAGTCCGTTCAGGCATTTGGTGATCGAAGATTACACGAGAATAGGAGGGTTTGTCTTGAACAAGGACAACTCGGTGACACCTGTTGAAATCGAAACCTATTTGGACGTGAATGGTCCGATCACAATTTACGGCGGAAACGTGGATCTTGAAGTGGACCTGTCCTCGCGATTGAGCGGAGCGGACGTTTTGCTGAAGGGGACGGGGAAGGTTGAGACGATTTCGAGTCGGAGCTTCCTGACGAACAATGGGGACGTAACCTTTTGGTCGAACAGCGACAACAGTTCGGGTGGTCCGGTCGTTCTTGGAGACGACAACGTGATCAATTCGGCAAACGGTCGAACCGGAGACAATGATTCGGGAGGCGGAAAGATCACGATCGGAGGAGGCAATAACGGAGGCGTGGTTCCGACCGGATACAGTTCCTCGAACGTTCAACCCGGTGTCAAGCTTGGGACGACCACGGCCAATCACACTCAAATTTACTCGGGAGGCGGGAACATAAGCATCAAGGGATCGAGTACGGCGACGGGACTGGTTGACGACCGTGACGAGGCGGGTATTTACCAGTGGGGACGTATGACGATGAAATCGGGACTCGGGTCGATTCTCTTCAACGGAACGAGTTCCGAATATCAAGGGATTGGCTTTGTGGCTCCGGTGAGCGAGAGTGACACGGGGACCAAGCAGTTGATCATGAGCTCTGCGAAGACTTCGGGCACGGCGATTTCGCTGACCGGATCCTCGAGCGCCGGAACCGGAGTATCCTTCAACTACCAAAACCCCAAGGAAATCCTCTCGCTCGGAGGCGGTCAGATCCAAATTACGGGGACCGGGGTCGGGGCGTACGGGATCTCGCTGCAGAACCAGGACGTCCTGTCCAGCGCGGGTAGTATCTTGCTTTACGGTGGAACCGAAGGAATCGTATTGCGTGACCGGGGCGCCCGTTTCGGAAGTCGCTCGGGGACTTCGGTGACCAACGGAAGCGCCGCTTTGACTTTGCGTGGGGACGTATTGGACTATCAGGCTCTGAGCGGCGGTTTCACGAACACAGCAGACGGAACGGGTGGTGTGGTGATGGAATCGCATTCGTCCTCCTTCTCCTCGCCGTTCGATTACAAGAACTTCGATCTTGGTTCGACTGTCTCGAGCTTTCGTGTCGGTAAGAGCACGAATACCGCCAACGTGACGGCCAACGAAGCGGTATCGATTGCCGGCCCGATTACTTTTTACGGAGGAGACCTGACTTTTCGGGAGAACATGAGTTCGAGTTTGAGCGGAGCGGACGTTTTGCTGAAGGGGACGGGGAAGGTTGAGACGATTTCGA
>JAYOII010000130.1:0-288 GCA_038118685.1 Opitutia bacterium | reverse complement strand
GCACGAATACCGCCAACGTGACGGCCAACGAAGCGGTATCGATTGCCGGCCCGATCTGGATTTACGGAGGGGATATAGACGTAAACGCCCCCTTGACTGCAACGGGCAGTTCGATTTCGCTCGATGGATCCGGTATCGTACAAGACGGAATCAATGGTTTTTTGACAGCCAATGGGCTAGCTTTGTTGGACGGTGCTGTTTCCCTTGATCATGCGAATAATGACGTCGATCTTCTTGCGGGGACTAATCTGGACAGCTTGAGTTACGTTAATGCTGATGACTTGGAGG
>JAYOII010000129.1:2924-8386 GCA_038118685.1 Opitutia bacterium | reverse complement strand
CCATTACCGGTGCCGGCATCGCTTTGGCAGGTCTCATAATCGGCTACCTCCAGATTGCCGCATTGGTTGTATTTTTGGCGATGGCTTTGGCAGGAGGCTTCTTGGCTGCCTCTAACCTGGAAAATACCTTCGGGAGCGGACAAGAGGACTCCGCCCGAAACTGGGTCAACGGTACGGGCAAGACATATGTTGAATTGTATTTTCTCAAAGCCCGGTCCTACCCCGACAGCTTGGATGAGCTGATGGAATCTCCGAGGAGTGGATCAACTCCGGTGGTCAAACAAGCGTCCGATCTCGAGGATCCTTGGGGCAATCCGTACCAATACCGATATCCTGGCGAGGAGAACCCCGACGCTTTTGATTTGTGGACAGTCACGCCCGACGGCCGGACAATCGGAAATTGGTACTAAGCTTCCGCTGAAAGCACCAATTTCCCAGTCCCTAAGGCTTTTCGAATATCATGTTCACTTTTGAAGTTAGTTGGGAGGGAGATCCGAATAGCAAAGTGGTCATCGAGGCCAGAACCCCATTCAAAGCTTATCAAGAGTTTTTGAAAAAAGAAGGGTTTGAACAAAACGTACTTGTCTTCGTGGAAAGAGGAAGCAAACGTGAAACATTTTCGAACCATTTTGAGAAAAAGAGAGGAATCTTGGATGTCTTCTCGCGAGGCAAACCAAAACCCAAGAGTCGTGAAGCGATTTATGGAAAACCAAAGAATGAAAACTTGGGTTGCCTGTGGATGTTGTTCGGCAGATATATTCAAATCGGCATTGTTATCGGGGTCCTTTTTCTCTTGGACAAATGCTTTGGATGCAGTTTCTTTTGAGGTCATTCCATTCGCTTTTCCCTTTGATCAAGAGTTTTCGAGTGTACAGTTCTAAAAGTTCCGCAGGAGAATGGAGGCTGGCCCGAAGGGACGGCCAATCAACGATTCCACAAGTATTCAATTCTTGAAAGGGCGAAGCCCGGGAACGGGTAGAATGATCCGCAGGAGAATGGAGGCGCGGGCCGTACCCCGAGCGAAGCGAGAGGAGGTTGGCCCGAAGGGACGGCCAATCAACGATTCCACAAGCATGCAATACTTGAAAGGGCGAAGCACGGGTACGGGGCGGAATGATCCGCAGGAGAATGGAGGCGCGGGCCGGAATCGAACCGGCGAATAGAGGATTTGCAGTCCCCGGCCTTACCACTTGGCTACCGCGCCGTGCTCCAAAACCCTTGATAAGTATTGACTCCTCCCCCATCGAGCAAGCAAAAAGCCCTTTTGCCCAATCCTCACTATGAAAAAAACACCCGTACTTCTTTCCCTTCTCTCCTTCATTCCGTTGCTTGGCTTGGCCGGCAAGCGGCCCAACGTCATTATCGTGATGGCCGACGACATGGGCTGGTCGGACATCGGTTGTTACGGAAGCGAGATCGAGACCCCCAACCTCGACCGCTTGGCCAAGAACGGCTTGCGCTTCACCCAGTTCTACAACACCGGTCGATGCTGCCCGACCCGAGCAAGTCTGTTAACAGGAACCTACCCCCACCAGGCGGGCATCGGATGGATGATGAGCGACAGTGGGCTTCCCGGCTACAAGGGAGACTTGGGAAGCAACGTGCGCACGATTGCCGAAGTTCTCAAACCGGCCAAGTATTCGACTTACCTTTCGGGCAAATGGCACGTCACCCCGAAGATTTACCCCGGAAATTCGCAACACAATTGGCCCAGACAGCGTGGATTCGACCGGTTCTACGGAACCATTCACGGGGCGGGCAGTTTCTTCGACCCGAATTCCCTGACCCGTCAAAACACCTTGATTTCGCCCTACGCCGATCCGGAATACAAGCCCAAGGAGTTTTACTATACCGATGCAATCAACGATCATGCCACCCGGTTCATCAATGAACACAAAGGGGATGATCCGTTCTTCTTGTATATTGCCCACACGGCTCCGCATTGGCCCATGCATGCCTTGCCCGAGGATATTGAAAAATACAAGGGAAGATACGACGAAGGTTGGGAAGCCATTCGGGCGGCCCGTTACCAAAGACAATTGGAGATGGGATTGATTGACCCGAAATGGAAACTGTCCAAGCGGGATGCGCAAGCATGGAAGGATGCAAAAAACAAGGAGTGGGAAATTCGCCTTATGGAGGTGTATGCCGCCATGGTGGACCGCTTGGATCAGGGACTCGGCAAGGTGATCGGAGCTTTGGAAAAAAGAAAGATGCTCGACGATACGCTCATCATGTTCATTGCCGACAACGGAGGATGCGCCGAGGGGATGGGAAGACGCGAGGGCATTCAGTACAAAGACAAGGACCCCGACGTACTCAAGCCCATGAAGGCGACAGATTTGCAAATGGACATGATCCCGAAACGAACCCGCGACGGGGTGGTCATGAAACAGGGAACCGAGGTCATGTCCGGAGGAGCGGATACCTATCATGGGTACGGACAGGCTTGGGCAAACGTCAGCAACACGCCCTTCCGGGAATACAAGCATTGGGTACACGAGGGCGGAATCAGCACGCCGTTGGTCGCTCATTGGCCCAAGGGAATCGCTCCTGACCTGCGGGGGAAATTCGAGCATCAACCCGCCCATTTGATTGACCTCATGGCGACCTGCGTGGATCTCGCAAAAGCGGATTACCCAAAGGAATTCAAAGGGCAAAAGATCGTACCCTTGCAGGGCGTGTCCTTGAAACCGGCTTTCTCCGGCAAAAAGTTGTGCCGAGAAAACCCGATTTATTGGGAACACGAAGGAAACCGGGCCATTCGAATCGGCAAGTGGAAACTGGTGGCCAAGGGAGCGAATGGAGCATGGGAATTGTATGACTTGGATGCGGATCGTTCGGAATTGAACAATTTGGCATCCGCGCACGAAGATCGGGCAAAGGATATGGCAGACAAATGGGAAGCATGGGCCATCGAAGCCAAAGCAAAGCCATGGCCTTGGAACCGTAAAAAAAGCAACTTGAGCAAGAAGAAAGCCTTCAACTTGAAACCCGATGCCAATTTGCCCATGGGAACTTCCCCCATGATCGCACAGAAGGCATTCGAAGTGGAGGTGCGGATCGAAAAGCCTGGAAATGGTATTTTGGTTGCTCAAGGCGGAGATGCCCATGGATGGGGACTCTCCCTTGAAAACGGAATTTTGCGTTTTTTCGTCTGCCTGAATGGAAAAGTGGAAACCGTGACCGCCAAGGAGAAACTGAGTGCCAAGGATTTGAAAGTCATGGCAAAACTAAACTCTTCCGGTGAGGTGGAACTGCATGCGGGCACCCGTAAAGTTGGGGGCGGAAAGCTGAGCAGCCTGGTGAAATCAATGCCCGTTGACGGGCTGCAGGTCGGAAGAGACGAAGGAGGAACGGTAGGCGACTACGAAGATTCGTTTGCCTTCGAAGGAAAAATCAAGCAGGTCAAAATCAAGATCAAGTAAGTTTTCATGTCTTTTATTCACGACGATTTTCTTTTGTCCAACGACCAGGCGGTCCGTCTCTATCATGGTTATGCCAAAGACGAACCGATCCTCGACTTTCACAACCACCTCCCCCCGGATGAAATCGCCCAAGACCGACGCTTTGCCAACTTGGCTGAAATTTGGTTGGAGGGCGACCATTACAAATGGCGCGCCATGCGGGCAAACGGCACCCCCGAGGAACTGGTCACCGGAGACGGAGATCCAAAAGAAAAGTACTTGGCATGGGCCGCGACCATTCCTCATGCCCTGGGCAATCCGCTCTACCATTGGACGCACCTCGAACTGAAACGCTGCTTCGGGATCGATGCCCTGCTTGGTCCCGACACCGCTGAGGAAATTTGGGAGCAGGCAAACGAGCAATTGGCCGACCCGTCTTTCTCGGCCCGGGGGATGCTCAAGCGCTTCGAGGTGAAAGCTCTTTGCACGACGGACGATCCGGCCGTCCCCATCGTCCACCACGAGGCGATCGGCAACAACCCGGAAATCGAAACCGGGGTCTACCCCACGTTCCGTCCCGACAAGGCTTGGGGAATCGGATTGGCCGAGCCTTTCAAGGGATGGCTCGAGGGACTTGAAGAAACGTCCGGGATCTCCATTTCCAACTTGGACGATTTCCTGGCCGCGCTGACCAAGAGAGTCGAGGATTTTCATGCAATCGGTTCCCGCATTTCGGATCATAGCTTCCCCTACTTCTTTTGCGATTTCCCGAACGATGAGGACGCGAAGAGAATTTTCCAAGACACCCTCCAAGGCCAAAACGCCGGGCGAGCGGAAGAGGAAGCCTTCGGCGCGTATGTTATGCTCCATCTGGCCAGGCTCTATGCCAAGAAGGGATGGACCATGCAAATCCATCTCGGACCCTTGCGCAACAACTCGAGCCGGTTGATCCAATCCTTCGGACCGGATGCGGGCACCGACTCGATCGGAGATTGGCCGCAGGCCGAAAGGATGGGCCATTTCCTGGATCGTTTGGACTCGGAGAATGCTCTTCCCAAAACCATCGTTTACAACAACAACCCTTCGGACAATTTTACGGTGGCCACGATGCTCGGAAACTTTCAGCGCGAGGTTCCGGGCAAGATGCAGTTCGGGTCAGGCTGGTGGCACCTCGATCAGCGCGACGGGATGGAGGAACAACTCAAGACCTTGGCCAACCTCGGCCTGCTTTCGCGATTCGTGGGCATGCTCACGGATTCGCGTTCCTTCCTTTCCTTCCCCCGCCACGAATATTTTCGGAGAATTCTGTGCAACCTGCTGGGAATCTGGATGAAGGATGGGTTCGTTCCGAACGAGCTGGAAATGATCGGCGATCTGGTCAAGCGGATTTGCTACTCGAACGCCCGCGAATACCTGAAATTGGACGAGTGACAGACCCTCAGCGGGTGGGAACCCGTATCTTCACGATGCCGGAGGATCCTTTGAGAGAATGAGTTGATTTCACTCCCAAGGGGGAATGAATCGTTACGCTCTCGATCGGGTTGTCCTCGGTTTGAGCGAGAAAGACTTGGGGTTCGGGGGAAGAAAGATACGAACTTCCCAAGCTCAATTGGCAGGACTTCCGCCGGCCATTGCGGTAAAGCAAGCTCAAGCGCGAACCGGCTCCGCGAAGGTTTCCGGGATCGCCCGATATTTTCAGGCAAAGAGGAACACCTCGGCCCGACTGGTTGATCAAGGCCAGGGGTTTGCCCGAATTAAAGGAGGCAATGAGATCGGGTCTGCAATCATCGTTCAAGTCTTGAGCGAGCAAGGCCCTGCCGTCTCCTTGAAAAAGAATACCGCTTTCACGCTCCATCAAGGACCTGAACCCTCCTTTCCCGTCTCCCAACAAAAGAAGGCCGGTTCCTCCGTTCAGGCGGCCGGTTTCGGGTTGCATGGGAAAAAAGTTTTGATTCGCCGCCAGGTCATCCCGGCCGTCCCCGTCGAAATCGGCAACGGCCATTCCAAAGAGGGGTGAGGTTTGGGCCAAGCGGGGTAATTTTCTGAACGTGAAGG
>JAYOII010000129.1:0-2914 GCA_038118685.1 Opitutia bacterium | reverse complement strand
AGCAGGCCCGAAGCCAGCTCGTTGATCTCGAGCTTTCGGGCGCGCTTGAGAATCTCAGGTTGGTAAATTTCGGAAAGACCGGCCGAGGCAAAAGCGTGAAAGGTCTTGAATTTTTTGGCGAGGCTGGGGATTGCCTGAGTGGAGCAGCTTTTTCCCCGTACGGGATAGACGTGTCCATTTTCCTTGCAGGCTTCCACGAAACGCGACTGACCCGAGCCATCGACGTCTCCCCAGTAGGCCAAATAGGGATTCTCCGCAGAAACATGGTATTTGGAGTTCAGCCCCATGTTTCCGACCACGTAATCGAGGTCGCCGTCGTTGTCGAAATCGGCATGGGCAACCGAAGTCCACCAACCCAAACGGTTTGCGGTACCCGCTTCTTGCGTACGGTCGACCAATTTGCCCTTCTCGTTTTTCCAAAACTCAACGGGGCCCCATTCCGTGGTCAGAACGAGATCAGTCCACCCGTCCGAATCGAAATCACTCCACAGGGAAGAGGTGATCATCCCCGTACTCTTAAGTCCTTGAGCGAGCGTATCCGTGCGGTCGACGAACTTTCCTCCTTCGTTCAAGAGGAGCGCGCTTCCCGGTGTTTCGGGATATTTGCCCCGCGTCACCCGACCGCCGACGAAGAGATCGAGGTCACCGTCCCGATCGAAATCACAAGCCGATACGCTCCCCCCGCTGTCGCGCAGGTTGGGCGTGTTGGGCAAACCCAAAGAAAGCGTTCCCTTTCCGTCGTTGAGAAAGAGACGGTCACGGAGATAAAGAGGAGACACCCGGGGACTGTATCCACCCGAGACCACGTAGAGGTCCAGATCGCCGTCCGAATCGGCATCCAAAAAAACGGAACCCATGTCTTCGAAGGGAAGAAGTTCCCGGGCGTTGAAATAGCGCTGAGGAAGATTTGAAAAACGCACCCCCTCCTCCCTCTTCAGCAATCGCGAACCGGTGCCGCACCCTTGACCGTGAAACAGATCGGTTTTTCCATCGCCGTCCACGTCTCCCGCGCTCAAACCAGGCCCAAAACGGGAGGGACGGAAGGGAAGAAGCGGTTGAATGGAAAAATCATCGACGAGGTTTTCCCGGTGTTGCAGATCGGTGGGGAAGGTCTGCGAGTCTCGTTGATGAAAAAGGGCAACTCGATCTTCATTTTTTTCGGAACGGGACAATCCCGCATCGGGTTGAACTATGGTATAACGCCTGTCTACCGCAAGGTCTGCGAATTCCTGCATCTCCCCTCTGGGCCAAGTCACTTCCATTTTTTTGATGGCTTTGGCTTTCCCCAAGCCGAAATGAAGAAGCGGAGCGTTGGCGGAAGCGTAACCTTGAGAGGATGACAAGGTCCGCCAATGACTTCCCAGTTCGGTTTCGATCCTGACCGTGGCACCGATGCCCCAGCGGTTTCGGTCACGACCCATCAAGCGAATCAAAACCGTTGCCCCCTCTTGGGAATCGTTCCTGTATAGAAGGTATGGATTTTCCATGGACGCGACCGCCGCATCCAAATCGCCATCCCGGTCGAAGTCCGCCAAGGCCAATCCGTAACTTACTCCGGCCTCGTCGAAGCCCCATTTGCGGGAAACCTTGGAAAAAGAAATCCCTCCCAGGTTGCGGAAGATGAAGTTTTCGTCTTTCTTCGGAGGAGAATTTCTCCAAAAGTCTCTCTTTGCCCGGGCTGTTTGAAGGGCCTGAGCCTGGTTGAGAAAATCCGAATTCGTCCGGTCCTGGGTCATTCCGTTGGTTCCGATCAGGTCAATCCATCCATCGTTATCCAAATCCCCGAACTTGACCGACCAGGTCCAGTCGGTCCCGGCAAGCCCTGCCATGTGAGCGACTTCGCCAAACGCCTTGCCCCCGGTATTCAGGTAGAGTGAATTGCGCATGTACTGGCGCGGGTAAGCGGTTCGCAAAAACCAACCGTCCTTTTCCATGTCGCCCATTCCGAGCTTGCTCAAGTAATGATTGGAGCCAGCCATATCGGACGTCATCAGATCCATCCAACCGTCATTGTTCACGTCGCCTTGATCAACGCCCATGGAAAACCACGGAAGATGCGGCAGCACTTCCTTTGCGACCTCCGTGAACCCTTTCCCCCGTTCGTTCCGATAGAGACGGTCGGGACCGTAAAAATCGTTGGCAACGTACAAATCGATCCAACCATCCCGGTCAAAATCGAACCAAACGGCGGCCAATCCTTCGTCCGCCCCTTCGATTCCAAGCTCCCGTCCGATTTCGCGGAACCGGTCTCCTTCGTTGCGGTAAAGAAGGTCATATTCGCCGGCCTTGACGACGCGAACCCGTTCGGTCGGATGAGGGACCAAGTTAAAGATCTCACGGTATTTCTCCTCCACCTCAAGGCGTCCGCCGACCACCTTCCCCTTGACCTCAATGCCTTCGACCGGGGCTGGTTTGTCGGACAACCGGTTGGTCACCAAGAAGGCATCAAGATCCCCATCCCGATCATAATCGGCGAAGGTCATTTGCACGCTTGCCCCAGTTCTTTCCAGGTGCAACTCCTTGGCCACGTCCTTGAATTTCTCATTCCCCAAATTGCGAAGAAGCAGGTTGCGGTCACCCGTTCCCGCAACGAACAAGTCAAGGTTTCCATCTCCGTCAAAATCAACAAAACTGCAACCAACCGCCCAATGACCCGCGAAAAGAGGTTCCAAACCGGCCTTGGCCGTAACGTCCACGAACTTGAATCCACCCAGGTTACGAAACAAGCGATGCCCCCCGTAGGGATGAGCAAAAAACAAATCGTCCCAACCGTCCCCGTCGAAATCGCCCGCGCATACCCCACGGGCGTGACGGGTCGTCATGAAATGCGGATTCTTTTCCAAGAAGTCGGGTTGGTCCGACACACCTTTTGAGGAAAGGAACCTGACGCCGCTTTGTTCTTCGGCGATTTTGG
>JAYOII010000128.1:0-8428 GCA_038118685.1 Opitutia bacterium | reverse complement strand
TGCAGAGTCAAGTGAAAGGGCAAGTATAGAGGAAGCCATTGATTACATGAAACTCACCCCCGGGGCCCCCATCAAAGGTACCCCTGTGGACGTTGCTTTCATTGGATCATGCACCAACGGGAGGCTTTCCGATCTGGAAGAAGTTGCCACAAGAATAGATGGGCATACGGTCAAAGAGGGGATTAAGGCGATTGTCGTTCCAGGCTCTCAGGTCGTCAGCAAACTTGCCGAGGAGAAAGGATTGGATCAAGTTTTTCGCAAGGCTGGCTTTGAGTGGAGATCCGCTGGTTGCTCCATGTGCCTGGCCATGAACCCGGACAAGTTGATCGGAGACCAGCTTTGCGCAAGCTCCAGCAACCGAAATTTCAAGGGGCGTCAGGGAAGTCCCACTGGCAGGACGATGCTCATGAGCCCCATCATGGTTGCGGCTGCAGCCGTAACGGGCCAAGTCTCTGACTCAAGGGAAGTCTTTTCCTGAACCAAATCATTCATTCACAATGGCACTAGAAAAAATTTCGATTGTAGAAGGGAAGGGGGTCTACGTACCCGGCAACGACATTGATACGGACCGCATCATTCCTGCCCGCTTCATGAAATGCGTCACCTTCGACGGTTTGGGCGAATACCTTTTTTACGACGTCAGGTTCGACGAGGATGGCGAAAAGAAGGATCACTCCCTCAACAACCCTTTGTTTGCCCAAGCAAGCATAATGATTTCCGATGCGAACTTCGGTTGCGGCAGTTCAAGAGAACATGCCCCGCAATCACTTTTTCGAGCGGGGTTCAGAGCAATTATAGCCGGCAATTTCGCTGAAATCTTCTTTGGCAACGCGACCAACTTGGGAATGCCCTGCGTTTCCGTGGGAAACGAAGACAGAAAACGACTGTCCGAATTGGTGGAAAAACAACCGGACCAGAACCTGACAGTTGACGTTGCCGACCTACAGGTTCGCTTCGGAGAGGTTGAAGTCGATTGCCAATTGCGCAAAGGCGCAAGGGATTCTCTCTTGAACGGAACATGGGACCCACTTGACGAACTACTGACGCAAAAAGAATCAATCGATCAAACCGCAAGTTCTCTTGGTTACGTCTAATCCCGGGCATCCCGTGAACCTTCATTGGCTGGCCTTACTTTCAATCGTCTTCGTATTTTCGTTCGGTTGCTTCCCTGGCGAAAAGCCATCTTTGGAGCCTAATGACTTCCTCCAGGCTCTGGATTCAGAAGGTTTTCGCCCTCTCGCAGTCCCCGCTGAAAATTTTCCCGAACTACAAGTTTCCCTGCCTGGAAAGACTCCTGCCGGCGTATTTGAATTTGAGGAAACTATGCTTGCAATCTATGAGACCCGGAGCACGAAGGATGAGGCGGCGAATGATCGAAACGGAACCCTCGAGGTTTATATCAACGCGAACCTCATGCTTGTCACAAACAAGAAATGCAACCCAAAGGTAATCGAAGCCTTTCAATCCCTGCGTCCCTCTCTTACCTACCGTCAAGCGGGCCTTTTCGTATACCCTCTTGGTCTTTGCCTCTTGATTGCCGTATTCGTGATCACGGAGAGAGCTTATTCCTTAAGGCGCGGCTTGACCTTCCCTCGCAAGGTCGAGAAAGCCCTGATGAGTGGCGAATTCCCCGACAAGCGCTGGAAGAAGCGATCTGCCGCCGAAAGAATTGTTTTTGTTGCAATCCATGAAAACCCCTCCTCCGACTCACTGAGGGCTTACGCCCGACTCGAAGTCGCCGCCCTGTCGAAAGGATTGTTCTTGCTTGAAGTCGTTGTAGCCGGAGCACCGCTCATTGGCCTGCTCGGAACGGTTACGGGACTGGTCAGCGTTTTTTCGGCAATGCCCGCATCAGGAGGAAGCGGAGGGTCGGACATTTTCTCAGAAGGCATAGCACTGGCCTTGCTTACCACAATCATGGGTTTGGCCATAGCTATCCCAGCGCTCATCGGACATTCCTATCTCATGCGCGTGGTAGAGAAAAGAACGGTATCCCTTGATTGGCTGAGTGCCCGACTGGTGGACGCCATTCTCCCCAAAGATCATAAGAACATTCAGGGATGACGCTTATATCCGAGCCAAAGCGACAAAGCCCCAAAATCGACGTAGTGCCTTTGATCGACGTCCTCATGGTGCTTATCATTTTCTTTCTCGTTACCATGCAGTTTCAGGACCTTAGGGCCATCAACGTCAAATTACCTAAAATCGACAGTGCCGGCTCGAATCTTCTTGAAAATGAACTGATCGTATCGATTGACGAAGAGGGGCTCTTTTACCTAAACGGAAAACCTGTTGCCGAAGAGAAAATCAAAAGCATTTTCAAAATAACCTCAAAATTACCCGACAAGCCTGCCGTATTGGTAGTGGCCGACGAAGAGGTTCCATTGAAATTCGTTACGCGGATCGTCGACCTATGCCGCCAAAACGGGCTCCAAGACTTCCGCCTGCAAGCCCGCTAGGACACGGAGTGCTCTGGAAAGAAGGGGTTATGCCTTCTTTCCTCATCGATCGTAGTCATTGGTCCGTGACCTGGGCAAACAATTGTTTTCCCCGGCAAAGTCATGATTTTATCTCGGTTGTTTTGAAGTGCGTCTTGGTAGGAAACCATGCCTCCGCCCATTGAGCCCGCGAAAAGGGAATCTCCGGCAATGGCCACGGGCTTTTCGAGTCCATCGACCAAATAGGTCGTGCCTCCCACGGAATGACCATGAGTATGCAAGGATCTCAGAGACAAACTGCCCATTTCATACTCAAGCCCTTCGTCAATCAAGTTGGCCCCGGCAATCGGTTCGAGTTTGTGAACGAAAACAGGAGGGTTTCCCGTTTTTTGCTTCAATTTCTCGAGACAGGCGATATGGTCGCCATGTGTGTGGGTAAGAAAAATGGCA
Source organism: Opitutia bacterium (assembly GCA_038118685.1). Lineage (GTDB taxonomy): Bacteria > Verrucomicrobiota > Verrucomicrobiia > Opitutales > Seribacteraceae > Seribacter. Next base: position 5,540 of record JAYOII010000128.1, on the reverse strand, counting down.
TCGACGGACAAATTCTCTTTGGCAAGGAACTCCAAGATCGGCGCGGCTTCAGGACCCGTATCAAAAACCCAAGCTTTTGCCGTTTCCTCACACCACAATATAAACGCATTTACAAACATTGAGCCAAAGGGGAGATTGAACTGCTTGAGGCACTCAATTTCCAACGGGGCAGGGGACCACTCCTTGCGGGCCAAAACCAATAGCTTCGATTTGCCTAGCCCAAGTTCTTCCGCCATGCCGGCAATAAGAATCTCATTCAGGGCGCCACTTAAAACCGCCTCCACTTCGGACTTACAGACCTTAAGCCTGGAAGCCATTTCTCCCTTCCCCACAGTCAGACCGCGCATTGCCTTCCCCAAGATGTCCTCATGGAAGTCCTCGAGGTCTATTTCTTTGCGCTCCACACCGTCCATGTGAGTTTTATTACATATTCATCATGAACAAAGCAAAGCTTTCCGTTTATATTCTTGCCTACAATGAAGAGGAGAAGATTGAAGATTGCGTAAAAAGCGCGACTTGGGCAGACGAGGTCGTCGTGATCGATTCCCATAGTACGGACAAGACCGCGGAAATCGCCGAAAGCCTTGGAGCAAAGGTCGTTCAAGTCGACTTTGAAGGATTCGGGAAAATTAGAATGTCGGGTATCGAGCACACCCAATTCCCATGGATCTTGTCAATTGATGCAGACGAAAGATTTACTGAAGAAGCTCGGCAGGAAGTGGAGGAAATCATTAACTCCGAGGATGCCAAGGATGCATACTACATCCCCCGTCGAAATCTCTTCATGGGAAAAAAAATCAGGTTTTGCGGATGGTATCCGAACTACAGGCAACCCCAATTGTTTCGAAGAGGGAAAATGACCTACGAAGCGAAAGACTTGGTTCACGAAGACTACCTGGTCAAAGGAAGCAAAGGTTACCTCTCAAACTCTATTATCCAGATACCTTTCCTTGGTCTTTCGGAGGTTTTGCAGAAGATGGACAGATACTCCGAACTCGGAGCAGGAAAACTTTTGGCCAAGCAAAAGAAATGTCCCTCCAAACTCAATATTTCCTTAAGAAGCTTGTGGACTTTCGTCAGGATTTACTTTCTTCGCCTAGGGTTCCTGGATGGTTGGCCCGGGTTCGTCATCGCATTTTCCAATATGGAGGGCACCTTCTATCGGTATGCCAAATATAGGGAACAGCAAAGAATCGAGCTCGAAAAGTAGAGCTCATTTTTGATGGAAATTGTCAAAGTGGTCAAGAGGTACGGACTCTGCGGCGGCATGGAGGAGTATGCCTATCGACTTTCCCACGAACTACACGAAAGAGGGGCATCCGTTACAGTTCTGACTGAACGGGAATTAACGAAACCGAAGGATCCAGCTGTCAAAATCGTGAGGGTTCAAGCATCTCCAATAAAGCCGCGTTGGTTGTCCCATCTCCTTTTTTCCCGAAAAATTTCGGAGTGGATAAAAAGGAATCCTAGCGAGGAAAGGATTGTTCATAGCCACGAGCGAATCGCTTGCCATGATATCACAACCATCCACTCAACTCTCTTCAACTTCCCCCGCAAAGGACTTCCTGGTTTGCGCAAGTATATGAATGAGTATCTTGAGAGAAGGGAGTTGCTTGCCCCTTCCATAAGAAAGGTCGTTCCCGTTTCAGGAATCATCGAAAGACAAATCAAAACAAAGCATCCGGAAACCTCTTCAATTGTTTCCCTCCCGATTGCACCAGGCGTTTCGGAAATCAAGGCAAAGCTCAAATCCTTTGACCCGCAAAAACCAATCATTGGATTCATTGGTAAAGAATGGCGGCGAAAAGGCTTGCCCAAGGTCATTGCAGTTTGGCGTAAGTTGCGAAAACACATACCACGGGCAAAACTTTGCCTTGCCGGATTTTCTCCTTCCGAACCCATAGGCTTGTCTTCCGAGGAAAAACGGTGTGTTCACATTCTAGGGTGGATAGAAAACAAAAGTGATTTTTTCGGCCAAATTGACATCCTTCTTCATCCTGCCCGAATCGAGGCTTACGGAATGGTTATAGCCGAAGCGATGAGCCTGGGAATTCCAGTTGCTTGCTCCAATGAATGCGGCGCATCCAAAGACGTATCCAGCAATCATGGCAAAACGTTGGATTACAATTCAACGGATTCGGAGTGGGTTCATTGCGTAGCTTCGGTTCTAGGCGCAGGGCGCCCGGAGGTACCTTTTAAAAGAAGCTGGAAAGATGTCTGTCTGGATTACTGCAAAATATATCAAGAACTGAAACCTAGCCCCTCATGACGAAAAAAAAGAGATGCTGGTTGGTTCTTTCTCACTGCTACAACATGGATGGTAGAGCAGCAAGCCAGACTGTCACCGACAAGATGCCCTTTCTTCTGGAACAAGGAATAGAACCTGTTATAGTAAGTGCATTAACAGGAGAAAAGGACGACTTGCTGGAACATCATCAAGTCGCTAGTTTAGCGCCAAGTGGACTGAAATTCGAGCTCAGACATTTGCTCAAGAGTAAAATCCGAAACGTTTTCCTCAGAAAGGTCGTAAAACTATCCACTAGTCTCTTGATCCTATTTCCATATCTCTTGGAGAAAATATTCGTTCGACTCGACAGTCATTGGTCTTGGGCATTTACCGCATACTTCAAGAGCATGAAATTGCTCAAGCGCAAGGACTTCGAACTGATCTACAGTACGGGGGGAGCTCATTGCGCTCATCACACCGCTTGGATGCTGAAAAAAAAGATTGGGTTGCCGTGGATAGCAGAGATCCACGATCCCATGTATAATGACTCTTGGCCGAGCAATGCAAAAACCAAATGGTCAAGAAAGCTTGAAAAAAGGATATGCGAGAAGGCCGACTTGGTTTGGTGGTTCACGAATAAAGCGAAAGAACGCGCATTGCATAGAAACCCTTCCCTTAAGAAAAAAGGACATGTAATTATCCCAGGTTGCGAATGCCCTGAGTTCTCGGATGTTTATCGGAAAAATGAGTTTTTTGACATAGGGCATTTTGGCTCGTTGCACGAAAGCAGAAACCTTGTTCCTTTGATCAAGGCAATTTCGGAAAACAGTAAAAGAGATGAATCCTTCGCCTCAAAAACTCGGCTTCACGTTTATGGTGGCCACCTCGACTCTTTATCAAAAGCATCAATAGAAGAAGAAGGACTACAGGATATGATCATTGAGCATGGCAGGCTGGAAAAAGATTTAGCTTCGGGCAAAAGCGGTCGCCAGCAAGTGCTAGATGCGATGCGATGTTCCGACTTGCTCGTTTTGGTTCACGGTGAAAACCCGGACTGCGAAGAATATATCCCGTCAAAACTATACGAGTATTTATGGACCCAACGCCCCATACTTGCGATTGTTTGGAGAAACGATCTTCTCGAGAAAGTCATCAGCCAGCAAGGACATGCGTATGCCTCAACTGATCAATGCAATTTGATCGCAAGTCTACTTTTTGATAATTTCAGAAGGTGGAGTTCTTCGACAGGTCTTTCAGACTCAGGTAGAAATTCTCCGTTTACGACAAAAGAAGCGGTGTTGCAAATTCTATCTCTTGTGGGTGAATCAATGGAAACAACTGCCCAAATATTTAAATGAAATATCTATACAGCATAATCATAATAAGTCACAACAATTTCGAAGGAACGACCCGAGGAGCGCTCGAAAGCTTAGTTGGTGACGACAAGGACTCGGAATTGAGGGAAGTAATCGTAATAGACAACGGGTCCGATGACTTCACTCGCAGACAACTTAATCAATTCAGCTCCCCCTCTCTCAAGCTGAGGTTAATTCTCAATGAATCCAACCTCGGCTTTCCCAGAGCTGTCAACATGGGGATCAAAGAGGCAAGAGGGCAATACTTGGTTTTGTTAAACAGCGATACGAGGGTGATGCCCGGAGCAATGCTCAAACTCGTGCGGGCACTTGAGGAAAACCCCGTTTACGGAGCAATCTCTCCAGTTACCAATTCAGCAGGAAACGAACAGCATATCTTTTTCCCCGATAATGATCCTGAAAAGATTTTGAAATCCGCCAAGAACTGGACACGAAATGCCAGTCCCAATCTTCTTCTTTCTCAAAGGCTTGATTTTTCTTGCGTCGCAATTTCAAAACAAACTTTTGATAGAATCGGTCTATTGGACGAAGATTTTTCTCCGGGATACTTTGAGGATTTTGATTTCTGCATTCGCTTAACTAGCAATAACTTGAAGATGGGCGTACTCGAGACAGCCTTTGTTTACCATGAAGGTGGTGCTTCTTTTTCGGAAAAACCCAAATCCACAAGACGATTAATTAAGGCCAATAAAAAGAAGATCATGGAAAAACACAGTGGAATTAACTTTTTGCACAGAAGGGACTGCAACTTGGATGCAATGAAGAGTTACCACACTCAATTAAAGGATTCGCTTGATCTAGCCTATCCGTTTTTCAAGCGTGTCATCCTAGCCTCCGCCGATAGTCCCAAAGGTTGGTTCAAGAAGAAAAAATATACTGACAGACTACTTTCTCTTACAAAAGAAATTGCCGATGATCTCATTCTCTCAAATGAACCGATCCAAAAAGAAATAGATCAAGTTTACGAGACGTTGATTAGAAAACCCAAACTTACTGATTACAATGGTTCTCAGAATCGCGGTGAGTTTCTTCTGACTTTGCTTTACCTCGAACACCGAATTCGTGAAATCGAAGGGAACATTGTGTCATTTCTTGAAATTGGAGCATTCAAGGGGCTATGGGCAATCGCTCTCGGCGTGCTATGCAAGAAGCACGGCAAGACACCCCTTTACGTTACGGCGACCTGGATGAAGCATAACCCAGAAAACGAAGACTTGATAAGTGTCTGTCAAAGAATGAAATCCGATGGCTTTTTATCGGCAAAGATCATTGATGGAGACTCCGCGGCCCCTTCTACAATCGAAGCTGTTCATGAAGCTCACCAAGCGTACGACTTCGTTCTTATCGATGCGGATCACTCGTTCGAGGCAGTCAAAAAGGACATTGGAAACTATGCCCATCTTGCTAACGAAGTATTGCTTTTTCACGATGTAGTCACAAAAAAATGTGGGGTTGCCAAGGCAATCGAAAGTTCAGGCATTGGACTCCATTACGTTATTTCACGGGGGCAGCAAATGGGGATCGGGTTGGTCGACCAACGGTTGACTCCGTCCAGGCACAGCAAGATTTCAAAGGCGCACTGGTTGTGAGCATGGATTCCTTTGAGTTAGGACTGTTCTGCAAATCTTTTGCCGACGACCTGGACAGATTCAAAGATTTGATTGATAGCATAGATCGATACAACACTGAAAAGCTCCCTTTTTTCGTATCAGTGCCGGAATCTGATCTCGAGTTATTCAAACCCCTGCTTTCACAAATTTCATACGCAAAACTTTTGACCGATGAAGACCTGCTAACCAAATCCAATGCCCTTGGAGAAAGCAGAGCGAAAAGTTATTCGGGAAGTCTACTTCAACAAATAATCAAAGTTGCGTTCGGAATGATCGGAAACGTATCGCGGTATGTCGTTATCGATTCGGATTCTTTTTTCATTCGAC
>JAYOII010000127.1:0-8431 GCA_038118685.1 Opitutia bacterium | reverse complement strand
ACCAAATATTTTTACCGTGCCTTTGCGATCAATGCGGAAGGATCCTCCTATGGTTCAAGCGAATCTTTTTCGACGGTTTCCGAATCAGCCAAGCCAAGTTGGATCAACGCCCAACCGGGTGCAGCCGCCAACTGGTGGTCAAGCCACTGGTTCGGAAATTTTTACCTCAATGCCAACGGTTGGGCTCGCCACGAGGAGTTGGGGTGGATCTTCCCGGTGGAAAGCCCGACGGCGGGTCTGTGGCTATGGAAGCGAGACCTAGGCTGGCTTTGGACGGAAAAGGAAATCTATCCCTTCCTCTACCAAAACACCCAAGGCGGCTGGTTGTATTTCTACGGGGAGCATCAGGGCACAAGATTATTTTACGATTATGTGCGTAAAAAATGGACAACTTTAAAAGAAAATTGATATTATATAAGCATAAGATATCGGAGGATTAAAATGAGTAACATAACGATGAGCTTTTTTTGCGGGATACTTACCCTTTTCCTATCGCTTCCTCTGCTGAATGCGCAGGAGATGCAAGAGGAGGCTTTGAGCCGAGGAGCCGTGATTCTTGCCGAGAAAACCGATCCGGTTACTTTCTTCGGATCGGACAATCAACCCTTGGGGAAAAACTCCACGATCCCCGGCATGCTTTTGCCCGATGGGGCGGCCGTGCAAACGGGGCCGGGAGGAAATGCCCTTCTGCTTCTCAGTAACGGAACGGTGGTTACGGTGACTGAAAACACCAAGATGAAAATTTCATCTTTCGTTCAAGAACCCTTTGAAGACAAGGGGCTTTCGGTGGGAGACCTTAAGGAAGAACCGAGTTCGTCAAGCGTATTGGTCGACTTGGAAGTAGGCGATTTGGTGGTGAAGACCAAGAAGTTGAACAAAAAGTCGAACTTCGAGATTGCCAGTCCGGTCGGAACGGCGGGAATCCGAGGAACCCAATTCGGAATGGGTTATTCCCCACGGAGAGGGCTGTCTTTGGACGTGACTGAGTCCACCGTATCTTTCCAACCACGCGGCGGCGGACGCCCTCGCATGGTACGGGCAGGAAGAGGTTTGACCGCCCCCACGAGAGGACAACCCATGGAAAGGCCTGTCCCACCGGCTACACGCGGACGTATCGACCGAGCCAACGACCGGGCGAGCCGCTCGACCAATGATTTCTCTCTCGATTACGTAACCAAGGCCATGAAAAAGGCGACTCGGGAAAGACCCCCTCGCAAGGAAGAGGACAGGAGAAGGTCCCGCCAAGATGATGACCCATTGCCGGAAGAACCTGCCCCGGAAGAGCCGACTCCTCCTGGAAGCGACGCTACCCGACCGGATTCGGAAGAAAACCAACCGGGCCGAGAACCGATTGGAGAAGAAGGCCGCCCGGAACGCGAGCCTCAAGGGAATAACCGCGGAACCAGTCAAGATAATCCAAATCGGGGAACAAGCCCCAATGCCGGCTTGGAACGGCCTCAGGACGGGGGTGAACGGAACTCGAGGAATGTGCCTCCGGTCGCCACAAACCTCCCGATGCAGACCGAAAAGCCCCGAGCCAGCGAAATTTTGGAAAACACTCCGAATATCAAGCAGGCGAGAAAGACAGGAAAGGTAAGCAAGGCGACCAAGCAACTGGCCAACCTCGACCTCGACGATAGGCAAACCGTCAAGTTTCACGAATTTCCCGAGCAAACCCAAAACAAGCTCGTCCGGGAATCCCCCGAGGTGCTAAAACAGATGCTGGCAGTGGAAGGTTTCGGCGCCAAGCAAGCCGAGGCTTTGCTTGGATACTCCCCCAAGACCCGTGCTCTCATCTCCGGACTCTCGGACGATGCGGCAATCAGCTTGCTCAATCAGGGGCTGGACGAAAGCCTTTTGGCCGCCACCTTGAACGAGCAGAACCTCAAGGCATCGGATCCTTCGAACGTGCCGGCGACCGTCAAACCGGCCAGTTCCGACCAAGCTGCGCTCGCGCTTGGAGAGAAGCTCATGAACTCAGGCAACTCATTCGTAATGGAGGAACTCAAGAGCCAATCAAACGGCGCTCTGAGCGAAGAATCGATCCAAATAGCCGAAACGGCCGATTTGTTGCTTGCCGACTATCAATTGTCTGGAGCTGCCTCCGGGGGCATTGCCCTTTTGGATTCGGCGAAGGTTCTCACGAATCCGTTCTACCTTGAAATCTCATCGCTTTATCAGGAACTCGAAACCGACCAATTGGTCGCAGGCGGCGCTATATTCGCCAGTGGACGAAACCTGATCGTTTCGGCCAATGCGCAGGCTCTTGCCCCTTATGCGTCGAACGGGCAAAGCCGAACACTCGTACTCAGTGCCTCCGAGAAACTGAGTTTCGAAGGTGATCTCACTTGGAGCGAGAAGCCCGAGCATGCAGCCAGGTTAGTGGCCATGAGCGCCGGGGAGATGACTTTCGCCAAGGGAATGACCCTCAAATCGGCTACCAGCGACTTGGTCATCGCTTCGCAAAAAAATATTGCCATGGACGGAGTATCCCTGAACGTTTCGCAAGAGGCGGCCATTCGAGGAATGCGCGACGTATCGCTTGACAACGTCGGAATCGGGGCAGACTCCATGGCCACGATCAAGGCGGCGCGCAACTTGAACGTCGATGGATTGACCTTCAGTCGCTCCGTCTCAAGCATACTTATGGAGGCCACTACGATCAGGCTGAGCAACGTTAACTTCCCGCTCAACTCGGCAGTCCGCCTGAACAGCCTCAAGGGCCCGCTCGACGGAAAATATCCTAACTTCGGCAGCGCCATTCCCGCCGCCGAGCAGGTCGGAAGGGTCAACTTCATCAAGAACGTTTCGTCCGGCGGCAATATACTCAACACCCGTCAAGCCTTCGACCAATACGGTCAGAACATCACCATTGGAAAAATCGGCAATCCCTGATCAGTTTGCGGCTCTTGCTTGCCCGTAAGACAAAGGCGGAAGCAGGATTATGAAAAGAATCCCATGCCGCCTTCCTTCTCCATTCCTTCTTTTGGCGACCTGTGTTTCATTCTTTCAAATATCAGCGAAAGAGGGTGGTTGGAAAAAAGTAAAAGCCGAGGCCGGGGTCGAGGTTTTCGAAAAAAAGATTGACGGCAAAGTGGCTTTCCGGGGCATCGGAGAGATAGAGGGTGAACCGGCCAAGCTGGTCGGGGTATTGGAAAACCCCGCCCGTTGGAAGGATTGGATCGACAATTTTAAATCCGGCCGTCTACTTGAAAAGAAAACCGATTACCACAAGGTTTTCTACCAGTCCTTTGATTCTCCGTTCCCTGTCAGCGACCGGGACTTGATTTACGAATCGAAAATCTCATGCGAGGATCAAGGGCGGACTGTCCGGGTCGAAATGCGTTCGGTCCGGCATGCCTCGGCTCCCAAGACCGTTGGCGTGCGTGTCAATCTGACCTACGCAAGCTATCGGATCGCGGTAATTGGAGAAGAGAGGATGAAAGTTATTTTCGAGACCATGTCCGATCCCGGCGGTTCCATTCCTGGGTTTATGACGAACTGGGCGACCAGATCCTATCCGGTGACCCTGTTCGAGGGCTTGAGAAGAGAAATCAAGAGACCCGATCAAAAGGAAGCCCCCCTTCCAAGGTAGAAGAAGGGGGGCCTCAGAAGATTCCAATTTGGCTGAAGGCAGGACCTAACCGCTTTTCAGGTTGGTTCTATTTTTCAATTTCACGACGATCGCGCAAACCAAGTCAGACAAGAGCTTACCGCTCTCGATTCAATTCCCCGACGAAGGAGGAACTCGCGGAGTAAGCGGAACGAAAGGCAATTTCCATTCGATTGGACAACAAGGAATCGGAATTTTGGCGCAAAGAAAAAACAGCCGTTCGAGAAGTGTTTGAAAAAAGTTTGGATAGATCATGGTTATGGTTCTCCGTTTTTGGTTGATTGGCATGAATGAGGAATCTCCGGTGAATTTTAGAACGCGGGGGTGAATGCCCCCGCCCATTCATGCCAAACTTGCCAAAATATCGAAATATCGGACTCCTGATGGAGTTCGAATCACCAGTGGCCAAGATCTGTTTGTCCTTAGGCACAGTTTCAGCCAACGCATTTTTTTCCCATCTTATCCCAAGCAGCATAGCTTTTGTTCCTTTCTTTGAGTTTTATCGCATTCGAGAACCCTCCCGCAGGGTTCGTTGAAGGTTGGACTGACAAACCTTATCAGGGGGTCGAAAGTCATGAAAACATTGCAAAAAAGACACCTAAAACGACCGTCAACCGTTGCGTTTTTAGCGAAAGAATGCGTAGCATCTCTCCAACCCACAAACTAAACAGACTCTATGAATTCGTATCTTGCAAATTTTCTTTTGTTTTTATTAGTGCCCGTAGCCCTTGGGGCGAAGAAACAGCCAAACGTCGTGATCATGTTCATGGATGACATGGGCTATGCCGATATCGGCCCATTCGGGGCAAAGGGTTACCCTACCCCGCACTTGGATCGGATGGCCAAGGAGGGAAGAAAGTTTACGGACTTTTACGTAACGCAAGCAGTTTGCTCGGCCTCCCGCGCCGGTCTTCTCACGGGTTGCTACAACGTGCGTGTGGGAATCATGGGAGCCCTTGGTCCGAAATCAAACATAGGAATCAATCCGGACGAAGTGACGATTGCCGAGATCTGCAAGCAGAAGGGCTACGCGACCGCCTGTTACGGGAAGTGGCACTTGGGCCACCTCAAGGAATTCCTTCCCATGCAACATGGCTTCGACGAGTACTTCGGTCTGCCCTACTCCAACGACATGTGGCCCTACCATCCGGGCGTCCTGCACTTGCCCATGGAGGAAAGGCTCAAGAGGTGGCCCGATTTGCCCCTCATGGACGGAAACAAGGTGATCAACCCGAAGGTCACGGGAAAAGATCAGGAAAAACTGACCACCCAGTACACGGAACGGGCGGTTTCCTTCATTGAGAAAAACAAGGACAAGCCTTTTTTCGTCTATGTTCCGCACAGCATGGTTCACGTCCCGCTTTACGTTTCCGACAAGTTCAAGGGCAAGAGCGGAGCCGGATTGTTCGGGGACGTAATGATGGAAGTCGACTGGTCGGTCGGTCAGATCATGAAGGCCCTTCGCAAGTACAAGCTGGAAAAGGACACCCTGTTCGTATTCACTTCCGACAACGGGCCTTGGCTCAATTACGGTGACCATGCAGGTTCCGCCGCTCCGCTCAGGGAGGGCAAGGGCACGATGTTTGACGGTGGCTGCAGGGAACCGACCTTGGCTTGGTGGCCCGGGACCATACCCCCGGATTCCGTGTGCAAAGAACCGGCCATGACGATCGATCTTCTCCCGACCATCGCCGGTTTGATCGGAGCCAAGCTACCGGCTCACCGGATCGACGGAAAGAACGTGTGGCCCTTGTTTACCGACGACGAGGCGAAATCTCCCCACGAGGCCTATTACTTCTACTACGGAAACCAGTTGCAAGCGGTCAGGCAGGGGAAATGGAAGCTTCATTTCCCCCATGGCTACCGCACGATGGCCGGAAAGCCGGGCGGCACCGGTGGAATCCCAACGCGCTATTCGCAAGCGAAAATTGGTCTTTCCTTGTTCGACCTTGAAAAGGACGTAGGGGAATCGAAGGACTTGAGCGAATCACATCCCGAGGTCGTCAAACGCCTGTCTTCGCTTGGAAAGGCCTTTGACGCGGACCTGAGCAAGAGCCGCAGACCACCTGGAAAAATCTAGAGAAGAAGATGAGCGGAAAACCAAGTAACTCATTCAGGCTATGGCTCTTCTGCCTGATAACCGGGCTTGGTTACTCCTGTTCGCAAGAACCTGCCGATATCGTTGCAGACTGGAAGGAAGACGGATGGTCGAAGTTCAAGACCCATGGAAGGCAGAAGGAGTTCGTCAGGCAAGGCAAGTTGGCGAGTGAAAAGGCCAAGTCGATCGAGATCTCCTGGGTCGAGCGCGGAAAACGCAAATCCAAGCTCTATTCGCAAACGACACATTACTACGCAGCCCTCCGTTTCTTTTGTGAAGACGGGGATGAATTCGTAATCGTGATGCGCAAGCGCAAATAAAAAAAGGGGCGATGGATTGCACCACCGCCCCTTTTAAACAGGAAACAGAAATTTTCCTCAGGAAGCGAGTGCCTCCTTGGTGGTCTTGATAATGACCGCTGCGATCCGGTAAGGGTCACCATTGGATGCAGGTCGGCGGTCTTCAAGACGGCCTTTCCAACCGTCTTGGATCGTACCGACGGGGATCCGGATGGAGGCCCCACGGTCGGAAACGCCGTAGCTGAATTTGTCAATGGACTGAGTTTCGTGAAGTCCGGTAAGACGCTGATCGTTATCGGAACCGTAAACGCTGATGTGACGGTTGATGTTCTTGCCGAACTCCTCGCAGATTTTCGTGAAGATTTCCTCGCCTCCTTCGTCGCGCATGGCTCCGTTGGAGAAGTTAGCGTGCATGCCGGATCCATTCCAGTCCCCCTTGACGGGTTTTGGGTGAAGATCAATGGCGATGTCATAGCTCTCGGCGGTACGCTCGAGAAGGTAACGGGCAAGCCAAATTTGGTCGCCGGCATTTTTAGCGCCCTTGGCGAAAATTTGGTATTCCCACTGGCCCATCATGACCTCGGCGTTGATGCCTTCGACGTTCAAGCCGGCTTCGAGACACAAATGCAAGTGCTCGTCGATCAGCTCGCGCCCTTTTGTGTTACGGGCCCCGACCGACGTGTAGTAAGGTCCTTGGGGTCCGGGGTATCCGTCCTTGGGAAAACCCAAAGGGAGGTTGGTCTCGACGTCGATAAGGGTATATTCCTGTTCGAAACCAAACCAAAAGTCATCGTCGTCTTCGTCGATCGTGGCGCGCCCGTTCGATTCGTGGGGCGTGCCATCTGCGTTGAGCACCTCGCACATGACCAACCATCCGTCGCCACCAAAGCGATCGGGGTCGGGTATGACGTGCACTGGCTGAAGGAGGCAATCGGAGTCGTCTCCGGAGGCTTGTTCCGTGGAGGAACCATCGAAGGACCACTGCTTGGCGTCCTCCAATTTGCCGCTGAAGTCCTCAACAATCATCGTTTTACCGCGAAGGCTCTGGGTTGGCTTATAGCCATCGAGCCAGATGTATTCTAACTTATGCTTACTCATGGGTGATTGGATAACATTGGATTCGTTTCCCGAGAGCAGACGTCAGTCTGTTCCGAAGGGATAAGATAAGAATTATTGAGCAAAACCGATGCCAAAGGGTTATGCACGAACAAAATTGAGTAAAATTTAACACTCAATCTCGGTACGAGAGTAAATCGTTCTCAATTTTTCAGGGGATTGTCGGGAGCATCCGCGAGAAGGCGAAGCTCATCGCTCATGGAACCGACTATTTTCTTCCAAATATGGTTCTCCTTGTCCATATTGGTAAAAAGATCGTAATCGAGGCTATGCGTAAGCCAAGCATCGTCATCCAGTTCGCTCTCGAGTTGACCGGGGGACCATCCGGAATGGCCGAGGAAGCAGGCGAGTTTGATATTCGGGTTTTCATCCCGAAGGAATTTCGCCTTTTCCAAATCGATCCCGAAATACAGTTTGAAGGAAGAGGGACTGTCCAACCATTCCCAACCGGCTACGATCAACTTCTCTTTTTCGACAGGACCGCCTTCGAAAACCGGAACGTCGGCAAAGTCAACGACCTGAAACTGCTTGTCCAAATCACCGAGCCTTTTTCCCATGGGCCGGTTCAGAATCACGCCCAAGGTGCCATGATCTTCGGAATGAGAAGAAAGAAAAACGATCGTCTTGAGAAAATTCGGATCCCTTAAACTGGGATGGGAAAGCAGAATGCTGCCTGAAAGGCATGGGGGAGACTTGTATCTTTGGGTGAGGTTCAAAACGAAAGGTTCATTGCATAGTCTCAAATGAAACGACTAAATAGCAAGAAGAACTTGCTGTGTACAACGGCACGGGGCAAAGCCACCGAAAAACAGGCCGTGAAGGCGAGGTGGACAAAGATCAGCCCGAGACGACCGAGGCCTCGTCGGTAATTTCCTCGGCAACCTTGGCTTTGCCTTTTTTCGAATCTTCCTCAACCGGATCCTCTTCCACGCAACCAGGCACCTCCGGTGGAGCGGTAGCTTCGGCATCGCCCCACTGCTCCTCGTAAAGAGCCTTCAAGTGGGTAAAGACTTCCACGATGGATTCGTCCTCCTCAATCTCGAAAAGCTTCAGGATCAATTCCTTGTTGTTTTTCAACTGAAGACGTTTCCCCAAGGTTTCCATCCCCCTGTAACTGTTAATCACTTCCCTCGCCTCTTCTTGCTTTGCGAGAATTCTCTTCGCATCTCTATAGGTAATACTCATAGTGTTATAGACCCCCCTTTTCCTTAATCGTTCGAACTGATAGTAATTTTCCCGGATTTTCAAACCGAGTTCCCATGCCATATGGATAGGCAATCCCGTCGAATGACACCATTAAAATGA
>JAYOII010000126.1:1504-8449 GCA_038118685.1 Opitutia bacterium | reverse complement strand
AGACTCGGCCACGGCCAAAGTTTTGTTGAGGGAACGCAATTCCCGAAAAATGACCTCGGCAAGCGTGCGGTCGCCCATGCAAACGAAATCCTCACCGATTGCATCCCGGCAGGCGTCCGCCAAATTCTGCAAGGCTTCCTCGGTCAATATTTCGCCGTCCAAGGAACTAAGCCGGACGTCGACCATTCCGGCATGGGCGCAATAACCTACGACCAGAGCTTCCTTTCCTTCGAAAAGGTGCTCGATTTTCTCGGCCAAGGCGCTTTCTCCAATCCCGGCGGTCCGAATTTGCAAGTAGCAGTCGATCTCGGGAAAGATTCCCTCTTTTTGAAGGCGCGGAACGACAATTTGTTCAAACATGGGATGCATTTCTCTAGCCGGTCCGGGAAGCATGACGAGTATTTTACCTTCCTTTTGAAGAAGGAGTCCGGGGGCTGTGCCATACGGGTTATCGAGAACTTCCGCATTGCCGGGGCGATAGCATTGACGGAGGTTGATTTCCGGCATCGGTTTGCCCAATTGGCTGAATCTGTCCTTGAGGGAGATTTCGATTTTCGGGTCGAAGACGAGTTGCTCTCCGAGCGCTGCTGCGATGGATTCCCGGGTAATGTCGTCGGTCGTCGGGCCAAGGCCACCCGTAGTGATTATGAGGTCGGATCTCTGCCACGCTTGCGAGAAGAAAATTTCAATGTCTTCCGGGTTGTCCCGAATGACCAAGTTGGCGGCCGGTTCGAGCCCGTGATGTGCAAGCTGGGTGCCAAGGTACGTGAGGTGGGCGTTTTCACGAATGCCTAGGAGAAGCTCGTCTCCTATGGTAATCGTCTCGACGCGTATGGTCGAACTCATGGTTTGTTTGAAAAAAAGTTAAGCGGGATTAGTTGTGTTGTGTTTTTGCCAATGATCAAGATACTCAAGATTTTAAGGATTGCCAATGCAAAATCGGATCGTTGAGTTGCGGAAGGTTGCCCGGGCTTTGCCTCAGTCCTCGGGCGTTTACCTCATGAAGGATCGCCTGGGCCATGTTATTTACGTGGGCAAGGCCAAGAACTTGAGGAGGAGGGTCGGAAGCTATTTTCAGGGAGGTCGGCGTTTCATTCGTTCCCAGCCGAAGGTTGCGGCAATGGTGGAAATGGTTCGTGAAGTGGAGGTGATCGAGACGAAAAACGAGACGGAAGCCCTTTTGCTCGAAGGCAAGCTCATCAAGCAATACAAGCCGAAATACAACACCGATTTCATTGATGACAAACAGTTTTTGATGGTCTGCGTGGATTTTCAGAACGATCTTCCGAGGTTTCGGCTTTGCCGCAACCGGAAGAACGACGGAGCTCATTACTATGGCCCTTTTGCTCAAGCCGGCTTTCTTCGTTCCACTTTGTCCGAGATGCGCAAGAAATTTGGGATTTTATTGTCCGATGCCAAGCCCGTCCGCTTGAAGGGAGGTCGGGTTCGGCTTTATGACGACGCCCGAGCGGAGATTTTTGCAGGACACAACGAGACCACCGTCGAAGAATATCGGTCCCGGGTTGACGAGGCCTGCTTTTTTCTAGAGGGGAAGGCGAAAAGTTGGCTCAAAGAGATCAAGGAGGAAATGAAAAAGTGCGCCGAGAGGATGGATTTCGAGCGTGCCGCCAAGTTAAGAGACCTTTCCGGTTCTTTGTCCAAAACGATTGCCAAAACCCGGCGTTTCACGCGGGGGTATCCGAGCGCGGTCCAAAGCGAAGGGGAAGATCTCGCCGATCTTGTCGAGCGGCTTGAGCTGGATCGTGCCCCGGATGTGATCGAATGCTTCGACGTCTCGCATGTTTCGGGAACCTTCGTGGTGGCCTCCATGGTCAGGTTCGTTCGGGGAAAGCCTGATCCACGGAGTTACAGGAGATTCAAGATTCGGAGTTTTCAGGGAAACGATGATTTCAGGGCGATGGAAGAGGTGATGGAAAGAAGATATGGCCGATTGCTCAGGGAGGGTGCCCGGTTTCCCGATCTAGTGGTGGTGGACGGAGGGGAGGGGCAGGTGAGTTCAGCCAAGGGCGCTTTCGCCTCACTGGGTTGCCTGCTCCCGCCTTTGATCGGCTTGGCAAAGCGGGAGGAAACCATTGTTTTTTCCGATGGCCGAGAAGACTTGAAGCTCAACGCCCGTTCGCCTGCCCTTCGCCTGCTTCAGCGGTTGCGGGACGAGGCCCATCGTTTTGCCAATCAGTTCAATGCGGATCTCAGAAGCAGACGGATAAGAGAATCGGTCCTGGATGATTTTTCCGGGCTCGGCGAGGTTCGCAAAAAGGCTCTGCTTGGTCGATTTGGAAGCATCGAGAAGTTAAAAAAGGCAACCGTCGAGGATTTGAGTTCGGTGGAGGGTATCGGCCCCAAGATCGCCCAACGGCTGAACCTTTTTCTGCGGAAAGGGAAAAGCAGCTAGTTTTGAAAAGGAAAAACGGTATTTTCGGTTTTCTTCCGATCTACCTCCTCTCTTTCTTCGGAGGTGCTGCGAACCCTTGCCCGGTTACTGAGGAGAGGATTGGAATGGTTAGGGCTTGGGAGGATCGCAATGGCCGCACCATACGGGCTTTTCTGAAAGGCGTAGACGAAACCGAAGCGATTCTTGTCAAGGAGGGCAAGGAGTATCGCTTTCCCATCTCTCGTCTCAGCGAGGCGGACCGCCTTTACGTCAAGGAGTGGATGGAATCGCGTCTTCTCAAGCAAGAGGATGCAACTAGTGCAAAGCCTTTTCCTTATTTGTCCGACGAGGAATTGAAAGCGGCCCCTTTTCTTTCTCTCGAATTGGTGGAGAAAACGGTTTTCGATCTTACTAATCATGAGCGTAAGAATCGAGGGATCAAGCCCTTGCGGGAATACGAAGAATTGTCTTCGATTGCCCGAACTCACAGCAAGGACATGTGCTCGAGGGGCTTTTTTTCGCATCAAAACCCAGACGGTGACGATCCTACTCAGAGAGCTCGAAAAGCGGAGTTTTCGGGCCTCTCAAAGAATGCCGAGAGAAAACTGCGTTCCGGTTTGTCGGAAAATATCGCAAGGGTGGGGCGTTATTCGTCCATTCGGCAATCCACGCGGAATGAAAAGGTCGTGGGCAGAAAAATCCGATGGCAAAGCGAAGCCATGTTGGCCCGGCAAATCGTTCAGGGTTTGATCGATAGCCCGGAACACAAAAAAAACCTGCTTGATCCGACAAAGAACTATTTGGGGGTTGGCATTCACTTCTTTCGCGAGCATGTTTTCGTGACGCAAAACTTTTTCTGACCTCATGAAGTTGCTCGTGCCTTTTTTTTGTATCTTTCTAACAATCAGTTTGTTGGCTGAGGATTGGCCTCGTTGGCGCGGGATGAGGGGGGACGGAAGTTGGCTCGGCCCCAAAGTTGCCCGAAAACTCCCCGAGAATGGGCTTGAGCGCGTCTGGAAGGCCCCCTTGAATCCCGGGTATTCGGGAGTGACCGTCCGGGGAAACCGAGTTTACACGATGGATCGTCCGCCGGTTGAGAAATTTGGTGAGACGGAAAGGGTGATTTGTTTCAATGCCCTGAACGGGAATCTATCGTGGAAATTCGAGTACCCGTCCGAATACGGAAATCTGAGCTACGGTAAAGGGCCGAGAGCCTCCCTGACTATTCATGAAGACAGAGTCTACGGGCTCGGGGCGATGGGGCATGCCTTTTGTCTGGATGCAAAAAATGGAACAAAGATTTGGTGGAGGGATTTGCTTTCCGAGGAAAACGCCACCAAGCCTATTTGGGGTTTTTCGGGTGCTCCTGAAGTATTTGACGAAGAGCTTCTTCTGCATGTGGGAGCTCGGCCTTCGGGCAGTATTTTGGCTCTCGATTTGGATACCGGACGGACCAAGTGGCGGGTTGGATCCGATGAAAAAGCCGGTTATGCCCCTCCTTTGCCCATTACGCGTGGAGGAAGGAAGGAATTGATCTGTTGGGGACCCAACCAGATCATGGGTTTGCCGGTGGGCGGAGGAAAGGCCCTCTGGCGGATTCCTTACGAGGTCAAATACGGTGTTTCCATCACGAAACCGATTTATCATGAGGGCATTGCGTTGGTTTGCGGTTATTGGGACGGATCGAGGGCAATTCGTTTGGGGAGGGAACCGGGTGATGCCAAGCTCCTTTGGAAAGATCAGGAGAAGTTATGCGGGTTAATGTCGCAACCTCTTTACCGAGAGGGGTTTTGCTATCTTTTGGACCGCCGTAACGGATTGACTTGCTTCGAGCTGAAAACAGGGCGCATTTTATGGACGGACGATCACCAATTGACTTCAGCGGGGAGAAACCCCCAAGCAAGCTTGGTTTGGGCTGGCAAGGAGGGAGATGCGTTGTCCCTGAATGCGGAGGGAGAATTGGTTTTTCTGAACCTGAGCAAAACAGGGATTGATGAGTATTGGCGAGAACAGGTCACGGGCAAGACCTGGGCCCACCCGGCCTATGCGGGTACGCGGGTTTATGCCCGCAGCGACCGTGAGTTGGTTTGTTACGAGTTGCCGGCCGAAAAATAGGTTCCGGTTTGAGCCGGTTCTTTGGGAAACGGTTGCATGTTTGCCGAAACCTTGCACCATGCTTTTTTAAGGAAACAACAGCCTCCGCTAACCTCGCAAAACAATCGTCCGATCATCATGAAAAACCTTTTAATCACTTTCCTTGTTCCCTTGGCGTTCCCCCTCCTTTCAACCGGGCAGGAAGAACTCGAGGAAAGGTTGTCCGATCTCATTGAACAGCATGAGGAAAGGAAGTTTTACTTGCAGGAATTGGAATTCGAGCTTGAGGATGCAAAATCGGACGTGGATCATTTCGGGGAAGCCTTGCTTGAGGCCGAGATCGAGGGTTTGTCCGACTGGATCCGGCAAAACGCCGATTCTCTTGAGGAGTTGAGTCAAATCATTGAAAGCCAAGACTTTGAGGGAGGTGAAAGAGAGTCCTCTTTCGATGCTGCAATTGAACGGCATCATCGGAGAAATCAACTCCACGAACTTGAGTTTCAAAGCCACCTCCTGGCAGTTGAGCTGCAACTTCACGTGGAAGAAGGAGAAGAGGAAGCGGTTGACCGTTTGGAAAGCAAGGTGGATCATCTGAGCGAAAGGATTGAAAAGACCAAGAAAATCCATGCCGAATGGGAGCGGGTCGAAGCAGCGAGGAAGGCGGGCGATCATGAAAAGGCGGAGGAATTGGGGCATGCTTTGTGGATTGAGGAGAAGGAACTTGCCTTGCAGGTCGAGCTTGCCGGAAGGAAGCTGGAAGTCGCTGAAAATCAGCAGCATGCGGATGAGCTAAGGAAGGAGGGCCAAAGGGTGGAGAAGATTCTTGTCCTCTCTTCCGAGATGCAGAAGCAGGCGGAACTCTGGATGGGAGAATGGAAAAGGTTAAAGAAAAAGCTGAAGAACTCGGATGGGGAAGAAAGGCATGAGCTGATCGAAGAATATCATCTGTCCGAAGAGATTTTTCAATTGCGCAAAGAGATCACGAACCTTCGCAAGGAGCTCGTCTTTGCCGAGGATGAGTTTGAGACGGACGAGTTGAATTCGATTATCGGTGATCTGGAACAGGAGATGAACGAGCTTCAAGAGCAAAGCGATTGACCGGGGTTTTGAAGTTAGAGTCGCTGCAAATTTCCGACCCTTCTCTTTTGCAAAAGCGAGTCTTTTCAAATGACGAAAGCCCAGGTACGAGCTTCCTCTTCACAGTCAAAAATTTTGCTTTTGCCCCAAGTTTTTATTTGCCCCGGAGTGCAATCTATTTAACCTTCGCAACTTTCTGTATTTCATGCATTTATATAAGACAATCAATGGTTTTGTAGTGGAGCGCGAGGATGAGTTCAGAACGATCCAAGGGGAGTCCTCTTGGGATGATCTGATCAATCGGGACGATTTGGCCGACTACTTGTCGGGGCAGTGGGATTCCTCCCCGCCCGCGAACGATTTTGCGAGCTTGCTTGAGAGCGGACTTCTCGCCCCGGTCGGGTCACAGGAGGTTTGGGCGGCGGGCGTAACCTATTATTCGAGCAGGCTTGCGAGGATGGAGGAATCTCAGGATGCCGGCGGGGGAGATTTTTACAGTCGGGTCTATCAGGCCGAGAGGCCCGAGATCTTCATGAAGGCAACTCCGGCCCGGGTCGTGGGGCCGAATGCTCCCTTCAGGATTCGTAAGGATTCAGACTGGGACGTGCCCGAGCCCGAACTGACTCTCTTTGCGACTTCGTCCGGAAAAATCGTGGCCTACACGATTGGCAACGACGTGTCTTCCCGAAGCATCGAAGGCGAAAACCCGCTCTATTTGCCCCAAGCCAAGACCTTTGACGAATGCGCTTGCCTCGGTCCTTGCCTTTTCGTGCCGAATCAACCTCTCGGACCGAACACGGGCGTGGAGTTGTCGATTTTTCGAGGGGAGGAAAAAGTTTTTTCCGGTTCGACTTCACTCGCCCAAATGAAACGCACTCCCGAAGAACTCGTTGGCTTTCTTTTTCGGGAGACCAGTTTTGCGAGCGGAGTCTTCCTCATGACGGGGACGGGGATCGTGCCGGGAACGGATTTTACCTTGTCCAGCGGAGACGTAGTTTCCATCTCCATCGATTCAATCGGGGTATTGACCAATCCGGTGCGTTAGGCTAGCGCTTTTCTTTTCCCATTCACATTAACTTTCAAAAGTCATGACTGAGTCATCCCTGATAGGTTTTTCAAAAGGCAGCGTAACGGATGCTACCTTCAACGCAACGAATCCAGTTACCGGAGAAACTTCGGAGACTTCTTTTTGTCATGCTTCGGAAGAAGACGTTTTGAAAGCCTGCCAACTGGCTTCGGAGGCTTCCCTCGAAATGGCCGCTTTGAGCGGTGCTCAAAAAGCAATTTTTCTGCGTGAATTGGCCGAGCGGATCGAAGGTTTGGTTGATGAATTGGTGGTAACCATGACGAGCGAAACCGGCTTGCCCGAGCCCAGGGTACGC
>JAYOII010000126.1:0-1494 GCA_038118685.1 Opitutia bacterium | reverse complement strand
CGAGACCGCTCGGACTGCCGCACAGCTCAGAATGTTCGCGGATTTGGTTGAATCGGGAAATTGGGTTGATGCCAGAATCGATCGGGCTCAACCCGATCGTCAACCACTGCCCAAACCCGATTTGCGCTCGATGCTTCGCCCCGTGGGTCCGGTCGTCGTTTTCTGCGCCAGCAATTTTCCCTTGGCTTTTTCAGTCGCAGGGGGGGATTCCGCTTCAGCTTGGGCGGCCGGTTGCCCGGTGATCGTCAAGGCCCATCACGCCCATCCCGGCACTGCTCTGTTGGTGGGCCGGAGGGGGCGTTTTCATTGATTTTCGGATCCGGGAAAACGGTCGGTCAATCCTTGGTGAATCACCCCGTAATCAAAGCGGTAGGCTTTACCGGATCTCGTGCCGGAGGAAGAGCTCTTTTTGACCTCGCTTCGCAACGGGATGAGCCCATTCCGGTTTACGCCGAGATGAGCAGCGTCAACCCGATTTTCATACTCCCCGGCTTGGGTATGGAGAAAATGAATGAAATCGCAGGCGGGTTGCAGGGTTCGGCGACTCTCGGGGTCGGGCAATTTTGCACCAACCCGGGAATCGTTTTTTACCCCCGTGGCCCGGAGGGCGAATCCTTGGTTGCGAGTTACCTCCTGAAAATGAAGGAAACGGCCTCTTCCCCCATGCTTCACAAGGGGATAAGGAAAGCCTACGGCGAAGGGTTGGATTCGCTGAGCGAATGCGAGGGGGTGGAAGTTCTGTTTCGGGCTCCCGATGAAACCGGGGAAGGTGGATGCCATGCCGGAGCGTCCGTGTTTTCGACCGACTGGGAAAGTTTTTTGAGTGACGAAGGAATGGTTGAGGAAGTCTTCGGGCCATCCACTCTCTTGGTTTCCTACGAAACTTCGGCGGATCTTTTGCGGGTAGCCGATTCCCTCGAGGGGCAATTGACCGCAAGCCTGTTTGGCGAAGAAAAAGAACTTTCCCAATACGAGGAATTGCTCGATCTTTTGGAAACCAAAGCCGGTCGCTTGCTGCTGAATCAGTTTCCGACCGGCGTTGAGGTCTGCTCTTCCGTCGTTCACGGCGGACCGTACCCCGCGACAACGGATGCTCGTTCGACATCGGTGGGAACCGGAGCAATTCTTCGTTTTGCTCGACCAGTTTGTTACCAAGGTTTCCCGGACGAGCTCCTCCCCGAGGAATTGAAAGACTCCAACCCGATGAAAATTGCCAGAATCGAGGCTTGATCAAACGATTTCGACCGGTTGGCCACCGCGAAAATTTGTTTTGCCATCCGTTGCCCATGTATTCATAGATTTTTTAACCTTTTCTAATCATGACTTGTTCCACCCCCCCTCAACTTTTTACGCCCCATGCTCGGTAGGAAGAGTACCATAGGAATCTTCGACTGCCTGGAGGGGCAGTTTCGAATGTTGGAAAAGTTCCCTTTTATCGTAGGTTGCATGGGGAATGCGGATTGGCAAGTGCCGGGCGGCGAGGATTGGGAAGGT
>JAYOII010000125.1:0-8471 GCA_038118685.1 Opitutia bacterium | reverse complement strand
GGATCGTTCCAACCTGTCCTCCCGCTTTGAGAATGCGTCCCTCAACTTCAGCCACCTCCATGGAGGATGGAAGAGAAAGTACGAGCGAATCAACTGGTCTCACCGAGGCTGGCGTCCTGAAATGATCGGGGCCCTTTGGTCTTTTAGTGGTGGAAGGCTCGGATTTGGCTCCGCTCGAAGATCCGCATTTTTAAAAGAAGGTGGGGTTCCTTATTCTTCTTTGAACGCTACCTTTCCGATGGAGATGGCGATGGATTCCGCCGGGCCCGTCCCCGCCGCCGCTCCAATGATGGCGATGCGTAAATCCGCCGAGTCGGCGGGTGACTTTGCCGAGGGGTTAAGCGACAAGGCTTCGGCTGGTCCGGTGGCTCCTCCGAAGAGTCCGGACCTGTCCAAGGTTACTGCACGCAAGAACCTGAACGAGACCGCCTTTTTCTTTCCCAAGCTCATTTCCAGTGAGGACGGAGAGGTGCGTATGGAATTTACCATGCCCGAAGCCCTGACCAAGTGGAAGTTCCTCGGGTTCGCTCACGACAAGGCAATGCGTTCGGGATTCCTGACTGACAGTATGGTCACGGCCAAGGACGTCATGGTTCAACCCAATCCGCCCCGATTTCTTCGCGAAGGAGATAGGATCGAATTTACGGTCAAGGTCTCCAACCAGTCCCCGACGATCCAGAGGGGGGCGGTTCGCCTGACTTTCAACGATGCCCGAACCAACCAAAGCGTGGACGAGAATCTCGGCAACAAAGTGACCGATTTGGCTTTCGAAGTTCCGGCCAAAGAGTCCCGTACTTTTTCCTGGAGGATTTCCGTTCCCGATGACATGGGAGTGCTCACCTACAAGGCAATCGGTGGAACGGGCAAGGTTTCCGATGGCGAGGAGGGCTACCTGCCGGTACTTTCCCGACGTATTTTCGTGACTGA
Organism: Opitutia bacterium; assembly: GCA_038118685.1. Classification (GTDB taxonomy): domain Bacteria; phylum Verrucomicrobiota; class Verrucomicrobiia; order Opitutales; family Seribacteraceae; genus Seribacter. The sequence goes on along the minus strand of JAYOII010000125.1, from coordinate 7,544 downwards.
GTCGATGCCCTTGCCCATTCGAGGAGCTCAGACCAAGAAGTTCAATTTCGCCAAGCTGATGGCCTCGGGCAGTTCGAAGACTCTGCAGCACAAAAACTTCACCGTACAGATGGTTTCCAATCCGTCCTGGTATGCAGTGATGGCCTTGCCTTACCTGATGGAATTTCCTCATGAATGTTCCGAGCAGACCTTCAACCGTCTCTATGCAAACTCCCTGGCCCGTGAGATCGCCAATTCGGATCCCAAGATTCGCCGGGTATTCGACCAGTGGAAGGGCACCAAGACTCTGGACAGTCCCTTGGAAAAGAACGAGGACCTGAAATCGGTCGCTCTCATGGAGACTCCATGGGTCAGGCAGGCCAAGAACGAGAGCGAGGCCCGCCGCAACGTCGGTATTCTCTTTGATGACAACCGTCTCAACGACGAGGAACGCCGGACTTTCGATAAGCTCAAGCAAATGCAACTGGGCGACGGATCCTGGCCTTGGTTCCCGGGCGGACGCGGAAACGACTACATCACCCTTTACATCACGACGGGCTTCGGCCGTTTGGGGCATCTCGGAGTGGACGTCGATCCCTCCTTGGCCATCAAATCCTTGAACCGTTTGGACAACTGGATCAACAAGACCTACCGCAACGTCCTCAAGCATGGAAAGAAAGAGAACAATCATTTGTCTTCCACCATCGCTCTTTACCTTTACGGGCGCAGCTTCTTCCTCAAGCAGCAGAAGATCAACCCCAATGCTCAGGAGGCTGTGGACTACTACTTGGGACAGGCCAAAAAGTATTGGCTCGAATTGGGCAACCGTCAGTCGCAGGGGCACGTGGCCCTTGCTCTCCAGCGCTTCGGCAAGGACAAAGATACCCCCAAAGCCATCATGCGCTCGCTCAAGGAGCGCTCGGTCAGCGACGAGGAAATGGGCATGTTCTGGAGAGATGAGGAATTGTCCTGGTGGTGGCACCGGGCTCCCATTGAGACCCAAGCGGTGATGATCGAGGCCTTTGACGAGGTCATGAACGACCAGAAATCGGTCGAGGATTGCAAGGTTTGGCTGCTCAAGCAGAAGCAGACCCAGGATTGGAAGACCACCAAGGCGACTGCAGATGCGGTGTATGCCCTCGTTCTGCGGGGGAGCGATCTGCTCGCATCCGAAGAACTGGTCAAGGTATCCCTCGCCGACATGGCTCCGATCAAGCCCGAGAAGGTAGAAGCCGGGACCGGGTTTTACGAGAAGCGTTACCTTGGCCCCGAGATCAAGCCCGACTTTGGAAAGGTGACCGTGACCAAGGTGGACGAGGGAGTGGCTTGGGGAAGCGTTCATTGGCAATACATGGAGGACATCTCCAAGATCACGCCACATGAGGGAACGCCCTTGAAGATCAAGAAGGCTCTTTACGTCAGGGAATACACCAAGAAGGGCCCCGTCCTTTCACCGGTTCGCGGACCGGTCGAAGTGGGGGACGAATTGGTCGTCCGGATCGAGCTGCGTACCGACCGGGACATGGAGTACGTCCACATGAAGGATCACCGCGGAAGCGGCACCGAACCGGTCAACGTCCTTTCCCGTTACAAGTATCAGGACGGGCTTGGTTATTACGAATCCACCCGGGACACGGCCTCGCACTTCTACTTGGATTACCTGCCCAAGGGGACGTACGTCTTCGAATATTCCGTCCGGGTTCAGCACCGAGGGGAGTATCAGACCGGCATGACCAAAGTGCAGTGCATGTACGCCCCCGAGTTCAACAGTCATTCGCAAAGCATCGGTCTGAAGGTCGAGTAACCGTGTTTGTTCTTGGACAAGGCTCTGTTCGGCTTGCTTTCTCCTCTGCGAACTCCTAACCACAGTCTTGCCATGAGTAGAAAAAAGTTTTCGTTCATCCTCCTTGTCTTCTCCCTTTTCGGTTGCTCCTGGTTTGTCCAGGCCAAATCGGTCCAAGGTCCCAAGCGCGTGGCTTGCGTGGGTGAAAGCATAACTTTCGGGGCCGCGATCAAGGACCGGGCCAAGAACTGCTATCCCGCCCAGTTGGGCAGGATTTTGGGCGAGGGATGGGACGTAGCGAATTTCGGGGTTAATGGAGCGACCCTCTTGAAAAAGGGAGACAAGCCCTACTGGAAACAAAGAGCCTTCGAGCAAGCTCACGCGTTTGAACCCGAGGTGGTGGTCATCAAATTGGGAACCAACGATTCAAAACCTCAAAACTGGAAGCACAAGTCCGATTACGTGACCGATTACCTCGACCTGATCGAAGGTTTCCGTAAATTGGAGAGCAAGCCCGAGGTGTTTATTTGCTATCCGGTGCCCGCTTATCCCGGGCGGTGGGGGATTACCGACAAGGTCATGAAGGAGGAGGTCATGCCCAGGCTTGACGAGGTGGCCAAGAAGAGTGGTTGCAAGGTGATCGATTTGTACTCGGCTTTGAGCGACAAGAAGTCAATGTTTCCCGACCGCGTCCACCCGAATGCCGCGGGGGCTTCGGTGATTGCCAAGCAGGTCGCTTCCACGATTTCCGGGAAGCAAAAATAGCTTTCCGCGCCTCTCATAGCGCATACGGTCGGGATCAGGGGGTGGAGAAACTTTTTTCATACGGGACTTTGCAACTGCCCGAAGTGCAGGAATCCCTTTTTGGAAGGATTCTTGCCGGCAGGAAGGAGGAATTGCCCGGGTACAAGGTCGAAAAACTCAAGATCACGGATCAAGGGGTGATCGAGAAGAGCGGCAACGACATACACCCCATACTAGTTCGGACGCGAAAACCTGCGGACGTCGTTTCGGGCATGGTCTTGGAGCTTACGCAAGCCGAGCTTGAAAAAGCCGATGAATACGAAGTCGATGACTACCGGAGAACTTTGGCCACCATTCGTTCGGGGACTCGGGCATGGATTTATTGCTCTGCAAAGGAGTAATCTCGAGTTTGCTCACCAAGGATTCCATTTCGTTCGTCGTTTTGTAATAGCCTTTCACTGCGAATTTTTGATAAACTGAATCTTAATGCCAATTTTTTTGAACCGACTTTCTCAATGATTGAAATCTCAGAACTGACCGAAGCGGACGAGGAAACCCTTTCCTCCGTCAACCACTTGTTGCCGCACTTGTCCGGTTCGGCTTCATTGATTACACTCGATCGCCTGCAGGCACTTGCTTGCTCCGAATGCACCCGTCTCTATTTGGCCAAGGAGGGTGACCATATCCATGGTATGCTCAGCTTGGTTGTCTTTGGCATACCGACCGGGACCAAAGCCTGGGTGGAGGACGTCGTGGTCGATGACGGAGCCCGTGGCAAGGGGGTGGGGAAGAGCCTCATGCGTCATGCCATGGAGCAGGCGAAAAAGCTCGGAGCCAAGACGCTCGATTTGACTTCGCGTCCATCCAGGGAAGCCGCCAACAAGCTCTACCAGTCTCTCGGCTTCGAAACTCGCCAAACCAACGTTTACCGGTACCTGGGTTGACAAGTTCCCGTAATTTCTTTCCCTCGTTAGTTAGTTCTCTACAAAAAAGACGTAACCTCATGAAGCCCTTTGTTGTAAAAAAATTACCCCCCAAAGAATTTAACTCAATGCATGGAATCCACTCCATAACCAATCAACCAACCCAACTATGAAATCGCGTTACTTCTCCCTCCTTCTTCTGTGTCTGAGCTCATTTTCTTTTCTGTCCGGTAAGCCTTCCGAGGATTTTTCTTTCCGTGTTGATATAACCTCAATCCGCGAAAGCGGATTTATGAAGCTTCTGGAGAAAAAATTCCCTCAAGCCCAAATGCTTATTGATCAAGCTGGCGAGGATGATGATTTCCAGGAGTTCAGCAAGCTCACCGGACTCAAGATCGAGGATTTGGCAAGCATCGAAATCTCGGCAAGCGGATTGGACAAAATCATGGCGGCCCAGACCGCAGGTCGCGATCCCAAGTTGGGATCCGAAGTGGGGTTCGTGGTTGTTATGAAGGCCAAGGGCAAAGTTAACGTCGATGCCGTAATGAAGCTCATGATGGAGACCCTAGAGGAAGAGGAGGGCCCCGAGGCAAGGAAGAAGGTCGAATCGACGCGCAAGACTCAGGGCGGGACGACTTATCTGACCCTTCCGAAAGAACTTATGACTGACCCGAGCGTGGATTCAGACATGTTGATGTCCATGAGCGCGGGGGAAAAGGGTTCGGTTTTGGCTTTGGGGGTTCCCGCCAAAGTCATGGCCTACAACAAGGCGGGAAAGTTGGATCCGTCCTTTGCTTGTTTGAACATTTTGGCCAAGGACAGGCAGGTCACCTTTGCCATGAACGTGCCCCCTTCGGTTTGGACGCAACCCGGCATGAATTTCGACAACCAAAACCCTCTCATGGCTGGTCTTGCAAACGCGGTCAAGGGGATCCGCGAATTTGGTTTGTCCGTCAGTTTCCGCGAAGAAACCCTTGGGTTGGAGATTTGCGTGAACTGCGTGGACGCTCAATCCGCTCTCGGGTTGTGGACCGTTGCTCAAGGAGGTCTCGGCATGGCTCAGTTAGCTGCATCTCAAGAGGGACAGGCACCCGCCATCCTCAATCGGATCAAGACTCAGGCGTTGGAAAAGAACGTCGTGGTCAAAGTGGAGGTTCTTCCCTCGGATTTGGATGAATTTGCCGGAATGGCCGGTCTGCCGCAACCTTCCGAAGCTCCCGCCTCTCAAAAAGATTCCGATTCTTTGATTGGATTGCCTGCTCCCGGGCTCAAGGCAAACCTTTTGGACGGAAAGGAATTCGACCTGTCCAAACAGAAGGGCAAAGTGGTGGTTTTGGACTTTTGGGCGACCTGGTGCGGGCCTTGCGTACGGGCTTTGCCCGCGCTCATGAAGGCGACTTCCTCCTTTCCCGAGAACAAGGTTGTCTTCGTTGCCGTCAACCAAGGGGAGAAAACCAAGCAAATCAAGAAATTCCTGAAACAAAAGAACTGGGAGAGTCTCTCGGTGGCTCTTGATCCTCAAAGGAAGGCGGGTGACGACTTTCAGGTCGAAGGCATTCCACAGACCGTGATCATTGACAAGAAAGGCAAGGTTCGACACGTTCACGTCGGATTCTCTCCGGATATTGGGAGTCGCTTGACAAAAGAGGTTCAATCTCTTCTTTCAGAATGATTAAAAGTTCTTTTAAGTCTTTGGTTGCAAGTATTATATGGGTATAGCGGAATAAAAAGGAATCTTTCGTTGTCCTAAGGGCAGGGTTGCGGGCTATTTGAAGTATGAATCTTGTTTTAATCCATTAACGCCCGAAAGGAGATCCAGCCATGATGAAAGTCAACGACTTCCTTAAGTATGAAATCAGCCTTAGCATTTCGTACGAAGATTACTTCCGCCTCATTTACGACAACAAATATCTCATAGAAGCCAGGTTAGGTCCGGATCGGACGTTTATCGCAAAGAAATCAATTTATGGGAACAGCCGAAAAAAAGCCGTTCAAAAAGCCGTGCAATGGTTTTGGAAGGATTTCAAGGGCGTTCTTGGTCCTGCCCACAAGGTAATGACGGTGGACGACCCTCATGAGGAAGTGAGCTATGACGAGGATTTCGCTTGTAATGACTTGGGACACAAATACCTCGACGAAAGCACTCTCGAGCGTCTTTTGGCTGAAGCCGACGGTGAGTTGGCGAGGGATGACAGCGTAGGGTCTGAAAATCATCCGCCCAACAGCGTCAAGCGGATCAAGCGTCGTAGAAAGCGAAACGTACAATTGACCTCCCGCCTTACTCAGTCGCCCGGTGGCACCATCTATTATCGCATGACCGAGATGCCGGACAGCGACGGCGCCCGGCCCAAGTCCAAGACGGTCAAACTCGCCTCGAAAAGTCTCGACAAGGCCTTGAAGGAAGTTGCCCGCCGGGGACTCGACAAATTCGAGAAAAAAGAAAAGAAGAAAAAAGTTTCCCGGAGCAAGATCAGGCAAGCCGCCTAAGTTCTTTTCCTTTCCAGATGAACTCCGTTTCCACAGATCGATCATCCGAGCTGGTTCAGCTTATGATGACTTATCAGCGGAGGATTTTTGCCTATATTCATACGCTTGTGCCTTCCCGGAGCGATGCCGAGGATATTCTCCAAGAAACCAGCCTGACGATTTGCGAGAAATTCAAAGATTTTGAGATCGGAACGAATTTTTACTCTTGGGCTTGTCAAATCGCTTATTGGAAGGTACGGGCCGCCCGCAAGAAATTCGCTACTTCCAAAGTGGTTTTCAATCAGGAAGTCCTGGACGTAATCTCTCAAACACGGGGAGAAATGGTAGAGGAGCTCGATCATAGGCATGGCGCCTTGGCCCGTTGCCTTGAAAAGCTCAACGATCGGGACCGCAGGATGGTTTTGACCAGGTATGAATCGGGGAAAAACGTCACTGCAGCCGCCCAAGCCTGCGGAAGGACCGTTCAAGGAGCCTACAAAGCCCTGACTCGCATACGTAAAACGCTTTTTGACTGTGTGTCTTTCGAAGTGTCAACGGAGCAAGTAAGATGAGTCTGACGGACGAGGAAACGGTGGAATTGCACGATCTTTTCGACGGCTTGGTCGAAAACAACCTTTCGCCTTCCAAAAAAGCCAAGCTTGAAAAGTGGATAGAGGAATCCGAGGAAGTGAGGAAGGCTTACGTCTTGTTTATGGATATGTCGGCGAGCTTGGTTCATTATGCAGACGAACGGCTTAGCGACGAAACAGAAGAGCCTCTCCCCATTTCCTCGGTCGAAAAAATAACGAAATTCGTACGCCCCGCCTTGTTGATCGCCGCCTTGTTGATCGCCGGGTTTTATCTTCCGAGAGCTTGGGTCGATAGGGAAAAGGTTGAAAATGAGCTTGCGGCCATCACGGAGCCTGTTTCTCAAGATGAGCAAGGAGCCGTTATCGTGGACACCGTCGCCGTTCTTACCAAAACGGTCGGCGTCGAGTGGGCGGACGACGCGTTGATTCGCCCCGCCTCGGGTAACACCTTGGAGCCGTGTACGCTCAAATTGAAGCGTGGTCTGGCCCAAGTTGAATTTCTTCAGGGCTCGATCGTAGTTCTGGAGGGACCGGTTGAATTCGAGATCATCAATCCCAATGGCGGTGCCCTTGCCCTCGGCAAACTGAGGGCAAGCGTGCCTCAAGTCTCTTCCGGCTTTGCCATCGATGTTCCGAACGGAAAGGTAATCGATCTTGGCACCGAGTTCGGGCTGCACGTGCACGACGGAGGTTCGACGGAAGTTTTTGTCTATCAAGGAAAGGTTTTGTATGAGGGACAAACGGGATCCGACGAGGACATATCTCGGGAAATCTCAGGGGGAGAATCCATATTCATTGATCCTTACGGGCACCCCAGATGGGTTGAGATGCCAACCGAACCGTTCATGGGCAAGGCCGAGTTGGCTTACCGGTCGATGGAGGAGTCTCAACGCAGGCATGCTGCATGGGTCGATTTGAGCGAGGAAATCGCGCGAGATCCGAAAACTCGCCTTTACTTCAGTTTTGACAATCACAGTCCGTGGTCCCGCTTGCTCAAAGACGACAGCATGACCAAGAATACGCCCACGAACGGGGCGGTGATCGGATGCAAGTGGGAAG
>JAYOII010000124.1:0-8484 GCA_038118685.1 Opitutia bacterium | reverse complement strand
TTCCGCCCAGGTAGGCGATCGTTCCCACGGATGGAGTGAGGGAATCGTTGATGAGCACAAGGTCGTTGTCCGTATCAAGAGGAAGTTTGTCAGGGTAAAACGGCCCCGGCGTTTGCATTGGGGTGATGGTCAGTTGCTCGGCCATTAGGCCGGGAACCAAAAAGAAGGGGGAAAGCTGACAGGTTTGACCAAGGAAAGAGCGGCGACTTGATTTTTTGTTTTTCATTTTCCGATCATGTTTTCAAAAACGCGGCGGGGAAAGGGTAAAAAGCCCAAAATAAAAGTTTGTTCATCCTTCCTTTTGGGATTGCGAACGGAATACATCGGGAATGATAATGAACGGTTTAATTAACCTTCAAAACTATCTTACATGAAAAAATTCATTGCTTTAATCGCTCTTTCCCTCTTCTCCACTACATTGTTTGCCGGTGAGTTTCCCGATATCAGCATCAAGGAACTTCAAAAGGCCATCAAAGACGGCAAGGTCGCCGTAATCGACGTCAATGGCGCCACTACTTACAAAAAGGGACATATTCCTACCGCAATTTCCTTCGCGTCGAATGGCAAGGATTTGGCCAAGCACCTGCCTAAGGACAAGAACACTCTTGTGGTAGCTTATTGCGGCGGCCCCGGATGCCGTGCCTATCAGCGTGGAGCCAAAGCCGCCGCCAAACTCGGATACAAAAACGTGAAGCATCTTTCCGCAGGGATTTCGGGTTGGAAAAGATCCGGTGCCGAAGTCGCCAAGAAGTAAGTTTCTTTTAACCTGTTTTTTTCAAAGGGCGCCTGCGGGCGCCCTTTTTCATTTGGCCAAGACATAAGGAGGAAACCGAGCCTTGAGCGCTTCGTTGATTTCCTTTCTCTCCTTTTCTCCGAAATAGGAGAATTTTGCCGCAAGTTGTGATCGAGGCTTGGTCATAATGGCTTTGATTTGAGAAAAAACGCCCCCTTTGAGTTCCCAGGGCAATCCTTGAAAAGCCAAAGATCCGATCATGTAGCTACACCTTCTTTCCATCAACCTGTCCTTGAGGTTGAGTTGGCGAAGAGGGTTTGCCTTTCCTTGAAAACTCTTGGCAAAACTGGAATTTGCGAAGGATATCGGTTTTGGCAAGGGCGCTTCGTTACTGAAAAGAGCGTATTCGACGATTCGGTTTGCCTCCCGGGCAAGCCGCTCTCTTCTTTGCTCCGGATCTTTGGATTCTTCGAGGAGAAAGAATTCTCTGAGGCGATAGGTTGCTCCGACGCATCGGTTTATGAAGCCCACTTGGTGTTCGAGGATCAGGTTGGCGATGACCTCGCTCTCGGAAACAAGGTATTGGTTCCAGTTGAAAAAAGTGCCAGGTGGGTTGGGGATTTTGGTTACGACGGACTTGGACATGACTCCGGTCGAATTCGCCCAACTCGTGGGGAAAGTGTGACTGCCTGTCAGATGCCATCCTCCGAACCTTAGATCATAAGGAATGGAATGACCCGTCTCGGCTTGCCTGAAAGCATCGATCGAACCCCCTCCGGGCCCTGGGATTACGGAACTGACGAGAAGCCCGGGCGCGCCCCCGATATCTGAATTGGCATGACAATTCATGCATCTTCTGGAACGGAGGGCCTTGGGGTGCCATGCTTTTTCCTTTCCATAAGGAGGCGAAAAAATATAGGGGATGGCTCCCATTTCAGGATCAATCCCGATGACCTCGATTTCCCCGCCCGGAACATATCCCAAGTAAAGGTCTTCGTTGAAATAGATGGCTCGAGGATTTCGGGGGGAAATTTTGCTAAGTTGCAAGCTGGTCGTGGAGAAGACCAACTGCTGGGAGTATTTGCTTATCTTAAGTTTTTCAAGGAGTGATTCCAAGTAGCCGAGCGGTTGCTCGTGGTCATAGGACAGAATTCCCGCTTCGAGCTCTTCTTTGATCAAGCTGAACGGATCCTTTGGTTCTTTTTCAAGGTACTGATGAACCTTCGCGCGAAAGCTTACGAGAGGGAATTCGCTTTCTTTGGAGGATGCTGCGAGGGCCTGTCCGATCAGGAAGGCTGTTATGAGTGGTTTTAGGGGAATCCCGAACATCTCTTCTTCTTCAAATGGATAGTTTGCCGAGTTTGCAACTTAAGTTGTTTCAAAATGAAAAATTTCTCTTTGCCTTCTTGTCGATTTGGAAGCATGTTTATGGTGTATCCAAGAAGAAAACATGACAAAGTTTTTTGCAGGTAATTTGAGCGTTCCGGCCTCATTGGCTCTTTCGGGTCTTGTTTCCTTGGTTGCTTCCACCGGAGAACTTGCCGATCCTTCGGGAGCCTTGTCCGTGACTTTGCCTGCCGGCTCTTCGTCCTCACCCAGTTACAGGGTTGCTTCCATCGGACTGAAGGGGGAGGCTGTTTTCAGGGGACAAGTCAAGCAAAGCACGGGCAATGTCGTTGTTTTTCACCGTGTTCCCGATTTGCTCGACCCATCCAAGAGCAGCGCTCCTTTTCGTCAAGGAATGCTTGCGACCCAAAAAGCCCGAGCGACCGCTGTTTTGGATGGCAACAAGTCGGTTTCTCAAGTCAACCTCACTTCTTTCGGGGCCGGTTACCTTTCCGCACCCAAGGTTTACGTGGACTTGCCCACGGAGGGGAATGATTCCTCCGTGGATTATGAGTTGGCCTTCGTTTCCTCGGAGATCAATGCAAGTACCGGTTTGGTGACCGGTTTGAACGTCGAAGGACCAGGCAAAGGATACTCGACTCCCCCGAAGATCAAGATAGAGGGGGGGATTCATTTTCTCAGATGCGCGGAGAGCGGTTCGGTCGACGAAGGAAAGTTTTACCTGGTCCAAGCCAATACCGCAGATACGATTACCTTGGCCAACCCACTGGGAGACGACCTTTCCCAAGTCTTTAAGGATGATTCTTTGGTCGAAATCTTCGAAGCTTGGACGCTCGGCTCTTTGTTCGGATACGAGTCCACTTTTTTGAACGAAGGAAATTCATCGGTTGCCGATTACGTCTACTTGCTCAAGCCTCCAAGTCAGCAAGATGGAAGCACTTCCGATTACAAGCCTTATTTTCATGACGGTGTATCCTGGAAAGAAGTGGGAGGTTCAGGTTCCGATGCTTCTGAAACGGTGATTTATCCCGATGAGTCCTTCATGATCGCTCGCCGTGGGAATACTCCTTTGGATATTGTCCTTTCCGGAACCGTTCTTACGCAAAATACTTTTTTCAAGATTCCTCAACAGGGCAAAAGATTGCTCATGAACAATCCCTTTGGCGTTGATATCATGCTCTCGGACTTGATTTCTTCGGAGAATATAGACGATAACGTATCCAACGGAAAAAAATGGCTTTCCGCTGCATCGCAGGAGGTTGCCGACAATGTGGAGATCCTCAATCATGGAATTTGGCATACCTATTGGCATGACGGCACGAACAAGGACGTTTCGGTGAAGGCCCGCGTCAGTGCCCGGGCGGGGACGGGAGTGGCTGGTTCGATTACCCAACAGGACCTGTCCATGGACTCGAAGTCCATCAGCGCCATGTCGAATCCCGTAACCGGTTCGAACGTCGTCGTTACTTCTCCTGGTCATGGACTGCGAAGCGGTTTTGTCGTTCGTATTTTCGGTGCCCGCGGAAGAAAGACCAATGAAGCGAAGGATCAGGTCGATGAAGATGGAAACGTCACTGCTCCCGGCGCAGGCTTGATCATCGAGTCTGCGGCCAATGGTTTTTACGAAATCACCAACGTTACCATCGACACCTTCGAATTGTTGGGCAAGAGCGGCAATTGCGACTTCATAAGCGAAGGCACTGCAAAGTGGTCGACCGGCAGGGCCGGCAGCGGATATTCAAAGGACGCCTTCGTTTCTTTTGTCGGCGGAGGTGGACAAGGCGCCATGGGGATTGCCAAGGTTCAGAATGGTTCGATTTCCTCCATTATCATAACCAGCCCCGGTTCCGGTTACGTGAATGCTCCCAAAGTCAAGGTGCATTCCGGAGGGTGGCGGAGGTTGGGGGCTGGAAGAGCTCCATACAACGATATTCTTATTCCGGCAGGAGCTGGAATTCTTCTCGTCCGCAAACATCCTAGCGGGGTTTCCTCGAACCTTGCCATCCGCAATCCGATCAAGCGGGATTAAGAAAGTTGCTGACAGTCGACGTCGATGACGTCATGGACCTCCTTGTCGAGGGGGAAAGCTTTCCTTCTAAAATGAAAATGGTTCAGGAAAGGGCGTACTGAACCCGTCAAGTAGAGCAGGTGGTACCGGTAGAATCCCTTGATCTTTTCCAATGGAGCCGGGGCGGGCCCTTTCACGTCGGCTTGCTGATTGGGTTTGGCATCCAGTCGTTTTTTCCATTGCTGAGAGTAAAACTCCACTTTTTCTTGGCTTCTTCCTCTAAAAAGGTGGCGGATTAGATGCCGGTACGGCGGGTATCCGAATTCTTTTCTCAGTTCCAATTCTTCTTCGCAAAAACCATTCAGATCGGCTTTGCGCGAATATTGAATCGAGGGTGCGTGCGGAGCGTAGGTTTGGACGTACACCTCCCCTGCCCTGTCTCCACGTCCCGCTCTGCCTCCGACCTGGACGAGCAATTGAAAGGCTCTTTCCGATGCCCTGAAATCTTCCATTCTCAGGGGAAGATCCGCGTCCACCACGCCAACCAGAGTGACGTTGGGAAAATCAAGGCCTTTGGCAATCATTTGCGTGCCGACCAAAACGTCGATTTTTCCTCTTCTGAAATCATCTAGCACTTCACGGAAGAGGTTTTTTTTCGTCATCATGTCCGCATCGATTCTCATTACGACGGTTTTGCTCGGAAGAAGGTCGCTCACGATATCCTCGATTCTTTGCGTCCCATGCCCTTTTTTTCGAATGTCGAATGAATGGCATGCCGGACATGCTTTCGGAGCGGGCTTTCGATAACTGCAAAGATGGCATCTCAGGTAGCCGTCGGTTCGGTGATAGGTCATTGCAATACTGCAATCCTTGCACTGTTCCACATAGCCGCATTCCGGACAAAGCATGGTTGTGTTGAAGCCCCTCCGGTTGAGGAAGAGAATGCTTTGTTCCCGATCGGCGTACCTTTGGCGGAGCGCTTCCACGAGAGGCTGGGACAAAATGGGAGGTACTTTTTCCCTCAGGCTTTCTCTGCGCATGTCTACCAGGTGAATGAGCGGAAGTTCCCGTCCGTCGATTCTCTTTGTCAATGAGCTCTTGGCGTATTTTTTCTTTTCGACGTTATGAAGCGTCTCCAATGAGGGCGTGGCCGAACCAAGCACTCAAACGGCGTCGTTTAGCATAGCCCGATAAACGGCGACGTCTCTTCCATGATATCGCGGACTTTCATCCTGCTTGTAAGCGGGTTCATGCTCCTCGTCGACCACCACCAAGCGGAGGTTCGATACCGGAGCGAAAACAGCGGACCGAGCCCCTACCACGATTTTGGCATCCCCTTGAGTGATCGAGCTCCACGCATCGAGTCTTTCTCCAGCCGAAAGATGACTGTGCCAAACCACGACTTGTTCTCCCAAGCGGCTGAAGCGGTGGCGCAGCCGTGAGACCGTTTGAGGCGCGAGAGCGACTTCGGGAACCAAAAACAAAACGCTCCCCCCCGTGGACAAAGCGTCCTCCATCACCTCGAAGTAAACCTCCGTTTTTCCCGAACCGGTGATCCCAAGGAGCAGATGAGTTGAAAAGCGGTTTGTTTTCAGGCTTTCCTTGATCTCACTGGAAGCTTTGCTTTGTTCATCCGTAAGTTCGACTTCCGCATAGACTTGATCGCCCGAATCCATGAGGTCATCGCCATAGGCCACCCGCATGACCGCGTCTTTGCTTTCCCGGGCGAGTCCTTTTTCGACAAGTCCCTTGGCCACGCTTTGCCCCACTCCGAGAGTCTTGATTGTTTCGTTCAGCTGGAGCGGGCCGGCTTTCTTGATCAGATGGTCGAGGAGAAGCCTTTGCTTGGGCGATCGGATCACGAGTTGCTTTCCTTTTTCCGTGGAACCGAGCGGGGTGCTTTCGATCATCCTTTGGGTTTTCTCACCCATTCCATCCCTCACCGCGGCGGGGATCATTCCCTCCAAAACCGATTCGATCGAGGTGGAGTAGTATCCACTCATCCATCGGGCCAAGGATATCAAGTCAGGGCTCAATACGGGATCATCCCGTACCAAGGACAACACGAACTTAAGTTTCTTAACGGATGGCGGAGTGGATTCGGGCGCCAGCGAACTGACGATCCCCAAAGTTTTTCTGTGCCCGAGTGGAATTTTGACCAGTGAGCCCAATTGAATCAGCGGGGCAAGCTTTTCATCCACTAGGTAGGCAAGGGCTTTCTTGAAACCGGAGAGAGGCTGGACTTCGATGGTTTGGGTCGTGTTCGTCACCTTTGTCGAAGGTCGTAGCAGAGGATTCTCGGGCCTTGTCCCGTTCGCCTGTCGGTTTCGTTTTGCATGACGTAGAGCAACCCCTTGCTCAGGGCAGGCAAAGTCCAGGCGCCGGGTGCGAAGAAAAGCTGGTTTTTGCTTACGATCCTCCATCCTTCTTGGTCCATTTTTACGGTCAGGAGAGATCCTATTTCGGATAAGCAAACGAAGAAATCCTCGACCTTCAGAAACGCTCCCCTGAAAAGTTCAAGCTCGAGGATTCGACCATCAATCTCTTCCCTCCAGCGGATGCGGTCACGCCAATAAGCTTTTCCGTTGACGGGGTTAATGCAAAAGACTTCGGCTCCCTGCTGGTGTCGGCCCGCGACTCCGTATAAAGCGCCGTCCGAAAGGACCGGCGTCATCCAGTGTACGTTAAGCGTTTCATCGGACCATATGACCGACGGGTTGAAGTCTTTGTCGAACTTCAAAAGGACTCCGCCCTTTTCGTAGCATTCGGAAAGAAAAACCCGGTTGTCTCCGACGGGAAGCGGAGGGACGGCGTTGGCGGATTCGTATTTGGATGACCTCCATGGGAACCGGGTCAATTTCTTGCCGTCTTGGGGGTCAATAACCAGGAGCCCTCCAACCGGAGGGCGGCTTTCTCCTCCGGTGAAGACCAGGCAAACTTCCTTTCCATGGATCACTGCTCTTGAGGGAGAGGAGTAACTGGCTCCCCATGAATCTTTCGTGATCCACTTTGTTTTTCCGGTAAACCGGTCGAAGCCAACGACGCACCTCTCCTTGCTTCCTCCCACGTTTACGATCAGGGTGTCCTTGATGACGATTGGGTTGGAGCCTTTGCCGAAAAAATATTGAGGAATCTCGAATTCCTGGGCCAAGTTTCTTTGCCATACCTTTTTGCCCGTCTTGATCTCGAGGCATGTCAACCAAGCGGTTACGCCGTGAGCATATACGTGGTTTCCGGCGACGACCGGGCTGGCCCGGGGACCGTTGGAGTATCCGTATCGGTCTCGGTATTCAACTGGGTACTGGTATTTCCAAACCGGCGTCCCGGTGGTTGCGTTCATGCAGTCGACGGTCTCATGACCGTCCTTGCGGTGAAACATCATCAGCAGGTCGCCTTTGATGGCCGGAGAGGCATAGCCCTCTCCTTTCTCTTTTTCCCATAGGAGCCTCGGACCCGATTCCGGCCATTTGCTTGTGATCTTGGTCTCGGAGGACTTCGCGTCGTCGTTTGGCCCGTTGAATCTAGGCCAATCGCCGGTTACCGCATCCTTGGCCAATGGGTTGGCCCTGGCGTGAAAAGTAAATCCTAAGCCTCCTCCCTTTTCTTCATTTGCCAAAGAAAACAAAATCGAGCCAAGGTAGATCACGCAGAGGATGCTTTTGGACGAAAGGCCGAAAAGAATGGATGGAAATAAAAATCTGGAATACAAAAGGACTCGCACTGCTTTGTTTTTATGCTTATTTGAAAGTTTAGAAATAAGTGAAAGAACTGATTAAGTCCACCCCTTCCGTTTTCAGGCATAGGGAAAAGAGCAGAAACGTCTTGAGGTTTCTCCGTTTTGCTTTGGTGCTTTTTTTATTCGTCGGTGTTTACATGTACGTGTACCGCAATCTCATGGAAGCCGAGAGGCAGCAGGCGGTAAGTTTGGTCGAGTGCTTCTATTGGGTCCTGACCACCATGTCCACGTTGGGGTACGGAGACATTACCTTCAAGGGGGATGCGGGGCGGCTGTTTTCGATGATGGTGATGTTTACCGGAGTCTTTTACCTCTTTATCGTGCTTCCCTTTGTTTTCATGGAGTTCCTCTACAAGCCTTTCATGGAATACCAGACTGGAGCAAGAGTGTCTCGGAAATTCGAGCATCCGGAAGGGAATCACGTTATTCTGACCCATTATGATTCAATCAGCCATGAACTGATGGACAAGTTGACTCAGTTCGGCTATCCGTTCGTTTTGGTGGTTGAGGATATGAAAGAAGCCCTTCGGTTGCACGACATGGATTTTCCGGTTATTTTGGGCAGCTTGGACGAGGAGGAAACTTACCAGAATGCTTCCATCGGGGATGCAGCCATGCTTGTTGCGACTGACGACGATATCCGGAACGTCAACATAGCCT
>JAYOII010000123.1:0-8553 GCA_038118685.1 Opitutia bacterium | reverse complement strand
GAGCAAAAACTCACGAAAAATTTCCGACAAGTCGAGCAAAGAGCGGTAAAAATCAACGCCTTCCGTAGAGAACTCATCGGCAATTCCAATAATTTGGTCATAGTTTGCCTCGATCAGTGAGTTGGCCAACTTTTCGATCATTTCTCTTGAAGCCAAGCCATACACGTCCAGCACGTCCCGTTGGTTGATTGACTTCCCGCAAAACGAAATCATTTGGTCAAGAATGCTTTGGGCGTCTCTCATTCCGCCCATTGCCATCCGAGCAATTGCCTCGAGGGCTTCGCCTTCGACCTCGATGGACTCGGTTTTGCAGATTTCCTCAAGTTTTCCGATGATCAAGGGAACGGGGATGGAACGGAACTCAAAGCGCTGACATCTAGAAACGATCGTTGGAAGTACCTTGTGTGACTCGGTGGTGGCAAAGACGAACTTAACGTGAGGCGGAGGCTCCTCCAATGTCTTCAGCAAGGCATTGAATGCCTGCTGACTGAGCATATGAACCTCGTCAATGACGTAGATCTTGTAACGGCACTGAGCAGGCGCATACTGACATTCGTCTCTCAAGTCCCTCACCTGGTCGACGGAATTGTTGGAGGCGCCGTCTATCTCAATCACGTCCAGGCAACGACCATCCATGATAGCCTGACCAATTTCCGAGTCCACGGGGACGTCCAAAGACGGACCGTCCTCCCAATTCAAGGATTTCGCAAACAAGCGGGCAGAGGTGGTTTTTCCCGTACCTCGGGGACCGACAAAGAGATAGGCGTGGGCAATCCTGCCCATTTCGATCGCATTGCCTAACGTTCGAACGACATGATCCTGCCCGACCAATTCGGAAAACTGCTTGGGCCGCCAGCGGCGGGCAATCACTTGATAAGCTTGTTCGGACATGACAGTTCTTTTTTGATCTTCTTCCTGCTTTCAGGCAAGCGAAAGTGAGATTCGAAAACGATTTTATTTCGTTTTCGACCTGTCGGACGAACACAAAAAAAGGCCAGGCACCCCACAGCACACGACCATTGCGATTACCGCTGCTTCCTTCCGGACCTGACGGGGTTCATCCAATTGTCGTCGCATGGGACCCGACCTTAAGCTTCATGATCGATCATTTCGGGAAACAGGGCAACCTTTTTTCGTACCTTAATGAAACTGCCGTTCTCTCAACACAATTCTTTTAGCTTTGCGTTTTCACGTTCGATAAATTGATTAGAGAGGATGGGTAATTCATTCGGCAATCTTTTTAAAATCTCGTCCTGGGGGGAAAGCCATGGAGGGGGTATTGGGGTCGTAATAGATGGATGCCCTCCCCGCCTGCCCTTGACCGAGGAAGATATCCAACCCTTTCTGGACCGCAGGCGACCGGGGCAAAGTAAGATCACAACTCCCCGGGATGAAGAAGACCGGGTGGAAATCCTTTCGGGAGTCTTCGAAGGACTGACTTTGGGGACTCCTCTTGCCATGCTCGTCAGGAACAAGGACGCCCGCCCACAAGCCTATGACGAAATGAAAACCAAATTTCGTCCTTCGCATGCCGACTACACCTACCAAACGAAATACGGGCACAGGAATCATGAGGGCGGAGGGCGTTCATCCGCTCGCGAAACAATCGCCCGCGTAGCCGCCGGAGCCATCGCGCAAAAAATTCTTGGCATGGAGCGAGTCTCCGTCACCACCTACGTCGAAAGAATTCATGACATCGAGGCTCCCGCCCTCGAGGATGCCCCCGGCTTGAACGACATTGAAGCTTCCCCCACCCGCTGTCCTCACCCTGAAACCGCAGCCCTTATGGAAGCGCGTGTTTTGGAAGCCAAAAAAAACGGGGATTCCGTCGGAGGCTCCATTCTCTGCCGGGTGAACGGTTTGCCCGTCGGATGGGGATCACCCGTGTTCGACCGGTTGGAGGCAGATTTGGCCAAAGCAATGCTCTCGCTGCCCGCAACCAAGGGATTTGAAGTCGGAAGCGGTTTCCAAGGCACTTACCTAAAAGGGTCCGAACACAATGATCTGTTTGAAAATGCAGAGGGGCAAGTGAGAACCAAATCGAACCGTTCCGGCGGGGTCCAAGGTGGAATCTCCAACGGCGAAGAACTCTATTTCAGGGTCGCCTTCAAGCCAACGGCCACGGTTCTCAAACCTCAGCAAACAGTAGACGATGAAGGCAGCAACACCGAACTGATGGGACGGGGCCGGCACGACCCATGCGTCCTCCCGCGGGCCGTGCCGATCGTGGAGGCGATGACCGCCCTTGTACTGATCGATCACCGCATGCGACACCACGCTCAGTGCGAATCCTTTTCCTTTCAGGGATAAATGAACGGAAGGCTTCACATCATTCTCGGGACTCCGGGTTCCGAAAGACGAGCCCTTTTGTCGAAATTTTTGGCAAAGAACGAGCAGACCGATCCCTTTTGCTTCCTTCTTGCTCCCGAACTGAAGTCCATGTCGACGCCCCATTCGAATTGGGCTTGGAATCAGAACAAATTCGAGTTCAAGGGACTTCCCGAATCATCGGAAGTGGATTTTTTTCTTTTCTTTTCAAACCAGGTCGACCTCGCCAATCAATTCGAAGCCGTGCTGGAGCTTCTTGCAGATGAAAAAGACCTCTCCATGGGGCGAATCATTCTCTTCTTGAACTCGACTTTGCTTCCAAAAGCAAACCCGCAATTGACGGCATGGATTGATGCGGCCGGACATTTTTCGGACGCGATTTGCTTTACTCATAGAAAAAATGAAAACGCCATGGCCATCAGTCAATGCAAAGAACGCTTCCAAACCATGAAATACCCTTTGGAAACTTATGTCTTGGGCGGCAAAAAGCTCGGGGCTTTGGATACGATCCTCAACACCAATCCCCGGCGCATTACTCACCTTTTTGATCCGCCTGACTTGTTGGAAGAAGATGACTCCCCTGAAAACGATCCCTATTTGGCTAAGCTTGCAAACGGAAAAAGGGTCAGGCCCGTGCCATCTCCCTTTCACTCTTGAAATTCAATCAAAGTCTTTTTTGCTCGACCCAGCGTTGTCTTTGAATTGTTTTGAACATTGCCCTTGAGCCGGGGTGGCGGAATTGGTAGACGCGCTAGATTCAGGTTCTAGTGTCCGCAAGGACGTGCGAGTTCGAGTCTCGCCCTCGGCACCACCCAAATTTAAATTGTCACTTCTACAATCGATCCCCTTTCACTTGCAGATTCATATTGATGGGAAAGCTCGTTAGATTTCTCCTGCTGGTTTCAATCGTTTTTCTGCCCCCCAATAGCGGCGAACTTTGGGGACAGAGAATAGCCTCTCTTAAAAACAAGGCCTTGGAGGGAGATGGCCATTCGCAGCTTCAACTTGGCTTTATCTATTCGAGAGGTCGGTTGGAGGATAAGAAAGAAGCAATCCATTGGATGACCATGGCCGCTGGAAAAGGCATGCCCTCGGCTTGCAGATATTTGGGCTTTGCCTACATGGAGGGAAAAGGAACCGCCCGGAACAAGAACCTGGCCAAGAAATGGTTCACCAAAGGATCGCTTGAAGGAGACACCTTGTCCATGATTGGGCTTGCCGAATGCCTCAGCAAGCGGGAAGAGAGAATCGAGCGCTCCGCTTGGCTTCTTTTGGCAAAGGACTTGGGGGAACCCCGATCGCTTTGGCGGTTGGAGCAAAGCATGGCAGGCTTGAATGCCATGGAAAAAAAGGAAGCCAAGGAAGAGGCTAGCAAGCTGAAAACAAACCTGTCCGCAGAGCCTTCAAGTATCACTCCGGAACCGTTCGTAATGAAAAAAAGCAGTCTGACCCTTCAAAACGGAAGCCGCTATCGGGGTGCTATTAAAAACGACCTGCCTCACGGGTTCGGCGAAAGGATTTCCCCGGACGGAGAAATTTATCAAGGATCCTTTCGGGACGGAAAAGAGGAAGGATACGGAACCTTGTTTTCCCCCCAAGGACTGATTATCTACCAAGGTCTTTGGCGGGATGGTAACCCAACGGACAAAACGGAAACCCCACAAGCACAAACGTCAGGGGATCAATCGAATAAATGAGAGGAATGTAAACGGGATCCCTTTTTTGCCCACTGGGGACTTGTCGAGCCTACCCAACTTTCAGGCAGACCAATTCATCGAAAGCCATAGACGGCCTGACGACTTTCCTTGAGGGCAAAGATTATTGAGACTCGGAATGCGAGTCAGCCACCACGCTGCTGACGTAGAGCTTCGAAGCCACGATTCCCAAAATCAGAACGGCAAACATGATCACCGGAACCAAAACGACCGATAGCTTGAATTTGGTGTGCCCGAAAGTAGGTTTATCTATAAATTCCATAGCGTATTGTTATTCGAAAGATTTTTTCTTCAATCAAAAAGGAGGGAGTTGCACAAATCGTTTTGAAAAGATGGGATCGGCTGCCTTTAACCTTCCACCACCCATGAGTTGCGACCGGTGAGCAACTCCTGTAGATTCCCTTCGCCTTTGGACTGGGCCAAGCTTACTTGCTGACTCAGGGCGTCCTCGTAGGTTTCCCGTCCGTCCAATTGCCTTATGACACCGATTGGCGTAGGAAACGACGGATAGGTCATTTGAGCAAGCAAGTTGGCGTAGGCTAAATTGGAACATTTTGGATCGTGGACCCAAAGATCATTCTCGTCAATTCCATCTCCAATTGAGACGACTTCCGGGTCAAGTCCGTTCAAGCGGATGCCCTTGTCCCTGTTGGCTCCGAAAACAAGAGGTTGTCCTTCCTCAAGAACAAGAACTTGATCATCCTTGGAATCACGCGAGGTAACGGGGGCAAAGGTCTTGTCATTGAAGATCACGCAATTTTGAAACACCTCTACGAAAGACGTGCCTTTGTGAGCCTGAGCCGCCTTGAAAGTCTCTACCATGTGCTTCATATCAGTATCACTGGTGCGGGCAACGAAGGTTGCTTCGCTGCCCAAGGCAAAGAGGAGTGGGTTGATCGGATGATCAACCGACCCCAAGGGGGTGCTTTTCGTCTTTTTTCCTACCTCGGAAGTCGGACTGTATTGCCCCTTGGTCAGCCCATAAATGCGATTATTGAAGAGAAGAACGTTGATATCGAGGTTTCGCCTCAACAAATGGAGCAAATGATTCGCTCCTATGGAAAGACCGTCCCCGTCTCCGGTTATCATCCACACGGACAAATCGGGGTTGGCCACTTTGACGCCGGTAGCCACCGTCGGGGCACGCCCGTGAATCGTGTGAAACCCGTAGGTGTTCATGTAGTAGGGAAATCGACTGCTGCACCCGATCCCACTTACCACCACGAATTTTTCGCGAGGAATCCCCAATTCGGGAAGTGTTCGTTGGACTGCGTTCAAGATCGCGTAATCTCCGCATCCCGGACACCAACGAACGTCGTTGGATGTGGCAAAGTCCTTTTTGGTCAGGGGCGTGTCGTCTGATATTGTGGTGCTCATGAAAAGGTTCTGATGTTGACCTAGTTAATATGCTCGAGAAATTTCTCCCGCAGTTCCGATACTTTGAACGGCTTACCCTGAACTTTCCCATAGGAAATTACGTCAACCAAGTACTTTGCCCGCAAAATCCAACTCAGTTGACCAAGGTTGAGTTCGGGTACGATCACTTTCTTGAAACGTCCCATAATTTCACCCAAGTCATCGGGCAATGGATTGATATGGCGCAAGTGAACGCAACTGACTGAAAAGCCTTCTTCCCCAAGGTTTCGGACAGCGGCGGATATCGCTCCGTAGGTCCCACCCCACCCTACGACAAGCAAATCACCTTCCGGCTCGCCTTGAACCTCAAGCGGGTCGAGTGACTTGGAAACAGCGGCCACCTTTTCGGCTCGCAACCGCGTCATTTCCTCATGATTGTCCGGGTCATAACTCACCCCGCCATCTTCCCCCTTCTCCAGACCCCCAATTCGATGCTCGAGCCCAACTTGACCGGGAATGGCTTGGGTCCGGGCAAGAGTTTCCGGGTCTCTTCGATAAATGACGAACTCCTCTTCCGGGTCGGCAAATGAATTCTCGATATCGGGCAAGTCGCAAACATTGGGAACCAACCATGGCTCGGCCCCGTTTGCAACGTAAAGATCACTAAGCAGGATTACCGGGGTCATGTGGGTAATTGCGATGCGGGCGGCCTCCAATGCACAATCGAAACAATCCGACGGTGAATGGGCGGCCAAAACCGGAATCGGACAATCGCCATGGCGAGAGAACAAAGCCTGGAGCAAATCACTCTGCTCGGTCTTTGTCGGCAACCCCGTGCTCGGGCCTCCGCGTTGAACGTTGCAAATGATCAGAGGTAGTTCGGTAATGGAAGCCAAACCGATGAACTCGCTTTTCAGGCACATCCCGGGTCCACTGGTCGCGCAAACCGACAAATCCCCGGCAAAGCTTGCTCCGAGAGCCACTCCCATAGCGGCAATTTCGTCTTCCGCCTGAACACATTTGACACCGTATTTCTTGAGTTGGGACAAGCCTTCCAATACAGGAGATGCAGGGGTAATCGGGTAACCGGAGTAAAGCAACTCCCGATTCGCCTTTTTGGCCGCAACCACAAGGCCGTAAACCATAGCTTCATTGCCTGAAATCTTGCGGTAGACCCCGGGACTTGAAGCAGCCTTGGAAACTTGATAGCGGTTGCGGGCAGTCTCAAGAGTATCGCCCAAATTGTAACCGGCTTTCAAGACCAAGGAATTCGCCTCGGCGACCTCGGGAAGTTTCTTGCCCCACTTGGCATCAAAAAAATCAAGGGTCGGCTCCAGGGGTCGTCCATAAACAAAATACATGAAACCCAAGGCAAAGAAGTTCTTGCACCTTGCCTTGTCCGAGGGTTTGAGAGGACTTTCCGCAAGCGCCTCTTTAGTCAGGTTGGTCAAATCGAGTTCGACCAAATGGTATTTGTTGCGAAACTCTTCATCCTCCAATGGATTGGATTCATACCCTGCCTTGGCCAGGTTCATTTTCTTGAAGGAGTCGACGTTCACGACCAACATTCCGCCTTCGGGCAGGTCGTCAATATTGGTCTTGAGGGCGGCGGGGTTCATGGCCACCAGAGCATCGGGCATATCGCCGGGAGTGAGAATTTCTCTGCTCCCGAACTGCAATTGGAATCCGGAAACACCGGCAAGGGTACCTGCCGGGGCTCGAATTTCCGCAGGGAAGTCGGGTAAGGTCGCAATATCGTTTCCGGCAAAAGCGCTGGAGTCCGTAAACCGGTCACCCACGGTTTGCATACCATCGCCAGAGTCACCGGCAAATCGACCGACGGCGGATTCAATTTCTTCAAAGGAATCGGTTTGTTGAGTCATTGAGGCTTAGTATTGAAAAATCTTGGAAAGGGCAGATGAGAACTTGTTACGTTGACAGGAAAATCACAACGATTTTCCGCAAGATTGCAAAGAAAAGATGAGGCCCTTTGCGCAATTCCCCAAAACCGAGAAAAACACGTCATATTTCCGTGGTCGGGAGAGGGAAAGGAAATAGATTGAAGGCAAAGGAAATTCTTTCGGAATCCGATCGGTTTTCATGGACTCCATGCCGAAGCGAGGGGTCAAATATGACTACTTTCCCAACCTCGGGAGAAATCTCAAGGTCATCCTCTCCATCGGTTCTAAAATACAGATTGCCCGACGCCTCCTCGCAAGCCAAGTAAGTCACCGCCGACAATCGTGACAAATCCTGATGGTCATGCAAACCAGTACGTTCGCCCGGGAGAGTGAGATTAAACCAAAAGGGAGGAAAAGGATGACCTGAACGGGAGAGAGGTTCGAACAAAATGACAGACGTTATTCCCAGTTCCGCCTTGCCGAGGTCCCGAGCAAAACGCATGGGTTCACGAATACCGGGAACAAGGTCGACGGGGAGATAGGAGTTTTCCCAACGCCCTCCGATCTTGTGCGAACGCTCGAAGCTTTTACGATTTGCCTCAAGTTCTCCAAGCAATTCAGGTACCCACTTTTTTCGGTTAGGTACCCGTGCCTCGACTATCTTTTTCCCTCCGAAGGACAAGGTTTCGATCATGAAAAAGGAGCTAACTTGCGAAGAACGGTCTCTTGAGCGGAAAAGTCCCGAGCAAGTTGTTCGAGGTCGGGCCAAAAGAAATCCGCGTCATCAAATCCGGGACTCACCGAGCAACTCACCAAAGACCATTCTTCGTTCCCGGTGGGATTTGCCCCGAAAACGGTTCCTGCAGGCAGGGTTACTTGAGGGACTTCTCCAATCGTCAACCGACAACCCAATTTGGCGGATTCATATTCACCGTCGGAGAAGGAATGCAATTCCAGTGGATTGCCACTATGGAAATACCAGGTTTCATCCGATCTCAAGTAGTGCAAACGGGATACTTCACCCTTTTTCAAGAGATAAAGGATGGAGGTTCCGCAAGGACGGTTCCCGCGCGAAAGCTCGACCGTTTGATCCGATTCGTAAGTCCTTCGGAACCAACCTCCCTCTTTGTGAGGCTGCAAACGCAACTCTTCAATGACGGCAACCGCGGATTGTTTCATCGGTTAGCGGAAAAGTTGGTGTCTGAACGGCTTGTGTGGGTAAAATGGTCGGGACGGTGAGATTCGAACTCACG
>JAYOII010000122.1:0-8574 GCA_038118685.1 Opitutia bacterium | reverse complement strand
GCATAAAGAGAAGAGGTGGAAGCCAAGACGAGTTTTTTACACCCGGAAAAACGCATGCACTCAAGCAAATTCAAGGTGCCCTCTGCATTGGTGGACAAATAAACGTGCGGGTTCTCCATGCTGTAGCGAACACCCGCCCGGGCAGCCAAATTTAGAACCGCATCGAAACCATCAAATTCACCGAAAAGTTTTTGGAGGCTGCCGTGAGACTCTATGTCAAGTTCCCTAAAGTCAAAAGAGGAGGCATTCCGACCCTCTTGCAAAAGATTAAGACGGTATTCTTTTAATCGAACGTCGTAGTAATCGTTCATATTGTCTATGCCTACCACCTCGTTCCCCTCACTCAGGAGTAACTCGCAAACTTGAGAAGCGATAAAACCCGCGGCGCCAGTAACTAAAAATCGACTCATGTCAGGCTTGGTAATATTTCTGCGGTTGTTTCAGTATGCAGTTTCTCGAATCGACCAAAGGATTGGAAAAGTTGCTGAAATCAAAATCTCGATATTCGGAATGATCGGTAGAAAGGAGGATCAAATCATAAGTATCCGTAATTTCAACGGAACTCTTTCCTGCTAGATCGGGATGCTCCCGGGTCTCTGGTATCAACGGCACATAAGGATCATGATAGGAAACTTCCGCACCTTTTTCCATAAGACTTTCAATTAAAACAAGAGAGGGGGACTCTCGACAATCGTCAACGTCCGCCTTGTAAGCCAACCCTAAAATCAAGATTTTGGAACCATTGACAGCCTTTCCTTCGTCGTTGAGGGCGTCAGCAACTTTTGATATTACGTAATCAGGCATAGCGGTATTAATCTCGCCCGCCAATTCGATGAAACGCGTATGCTTTCCATATTCCCTTGCCTTCCAAGTAAGATAGAAAGGATCAATTGGAATACAATGCCCACCGAGACCGGGACCCGGGCGAAAAGGCATAAATCCAAAGGGCTTGGTTGCAGCGGCCGAAATCACTTCATGCACATCTATTTTCATGGCCTCGTAAACAACTTTGAGCTCATTAACCAAAGCGATATTTACGCTTCTAAAAATATTTTCCAGCAATTTGGTGGCTTCCGCAACCCGGCATGAAGAAACCCGATGGATCCTGTCTATCGCTTCACCATAAAGTTTCTCGGCAAGATCACCGCAAGCTTTCGTATAGCCTCCGACAACCTTCGGTATTGTCTTGACGGAGGCATCTTCACGGCCCGGGTCCTCCCGCTCGGGAGAATAGGCCAAATGAAAATCAATTCCTGCTTTCATCCCGGACCCTTCTTCTAGTACCATTCTCAACTCGTCTTCGGTAGTCCCGGGGTATGTTGTGGACTCGAGAACAACCAAAACACCTTTGGGGAGATGCGGGGCTAAATTTTCGGCAGTATCAAGAACATAAGATAAATCCGGTTCTCTGTATTCGTTCAGCGGCGTAGGGACGCAGATTAAAATGGCCCCTACCTCCGACACGCGGGAAGAATCGGTAGTGGCTTCGAAGCGACCTGCATCGACCTGTTCTTTGATACTATTGGAAGAGAAATGCTTCAGATATGACTCTCCGCGATTGATTAAATCGATTTTGTCAGGATCAAGATCAAGCCCAAGAACAGGCACTCCCGAACGGGCAAACTGCAAAGAAAGAGGTAGTCCTACGTATCCTAGACCAACCACTGCAATTTTGGAAAAAGAATTAGGCATTTGATTGTTCATCAATTGGTTTCGATTGTTTTATTTTCATATGAAATTGCTTGGCTAACACGATTAAAACGCCCAAAAAAACTCCAACTGCGCCACCAAACAAAACAATCAACTTTCTTCTCGGGGATTCTCGCGATTCGGGAACAACTGCAGGATCGATTACCTTAAGGGCGAAGTCCTCGTTGACATTTGCCAGCATAGCTTTCTTTTTTTCGAATTCGAGCAGATTATAAAGAACGCTTCGCATGTCTCTGATTGTGACTTTGCCCAATTCTTTTTCTAGATAGCCGACCCTCTTGTTTGAATCTTCAATGGCTTTTTTTCTTAATTGCACATTGAGTTGACGAACCAATTCGTTCGCCCATTCGGCAACGATCTCAGGATCTTTCCATGAAACTGAAACAGTGATCAGACCTGATTTCTTATCTTCGTCTACGGAAAGAACCTCCATAAAGCGAGCAATCGCGTCCTGCTCCGTAGGCTCCATCTCTTTGCCAACCAACCATTCTTTTTTCTTCTTGTCCCATAGTTCTTCGAAAAGTAGGGGCTCAAGGCTATTTTCCTTAATGAAAAAATTAATAAACTTTCTTGATTGAAGAGTGGCGAGAACCTGCTCGGTTTGAGAATCTTTTGAAACGGAAATCCCCGTCATGGCAGCAAGACCTTCGAATTGACCCATGGCAGAGGAAATTCCGTTTGTTTCCTCTTCCGCAGGCGCAAGCAAGGTGTTTGCTCGATATGAAACTGGAGCTAAAAATGCCAAGACAACGGAAATTGACATACCCAAAAAAGCAAAGATTCCAATCAGCTTCCAAGACTGTAAAAGCATCGCAATAAGTTCCATTACCTCCAAGCTGTCTTCCGTACTCGAAGAGTTTGTCTCAACCATAAGGTATTTAGTTTCTTTTTCCTCTTCTTTACTCACATTTCAACACGCTACCGCCCTTGGCTATTCGCTCGTTACGAAGCCTATAAATTGAAAACTCATGGTTTGAGTTATTCAGGTTTGTTATTTTGGGTGAGATTCTCTCCCTGTCCTACGATGATCTTGACCAAAGGCAGTAAACGGCTCAATTGGCGATGCCAACTTGACAAAATCTTTTCCCTCCGTTGGCCTCTCTCAAGCGAATCCTCATCTTTTTCTTTGCCAAGAATTTCGCGTATGTTTTCAAGACGAAACATCCCGTTTTCCATATGAGGATCGGCCTGTTTCTTAAGAAAACCTCCAACTAATTTCCGTAATCGAATTTCGGCGACAAATTGTTCTTTCCTGTCTCCCCTGCCGTAAAGAGATGAAACTGCTCCCAACTGACGCAGAGCTCTCAAACCTTGGCTTACCGATCCTTTGCTAATTGCAAGCAATTTTATGATTTGGTCCATCGTCAAGGCTTGATCACGACAAAAAAGGAGCCCGTAGATTTGTCCAAAAGACTTGGGGAGACCGACTGAATTAGCGGCATTAAGGAAAAGATCAATCACCTCCAATTCCCAATCAGACAACTCAAACTCAGAAGAGTTTTTTTCTTTCAAAGGAATGGAATAGGTACCCATCGACATTCCCTTATAAACGAACGCAAGGTTTGTTCAAGTTTTTTTGAACAAAACAACTTTACAACACCATACGTTCCTCTGAGGAAGGGATCGTTAGAAAGAATTCACGGCGGCGGCCGCAACCGCTAATTGGTAAACGATCTGCGTGCTGGAGGTTAAGGTTTCCATCCATTTTCCTTTTTCCAAGTTGATTGGCACAACAATTACGTCACCGGGTTCAAGATTTTCACGAGAATCCTTTGAATTGAACCAAGAAGACGTGTTTCCTTTAGTCAAAACCGAACCATCGGCTTTGACGGCAAACACTCGATTTTCATCTGCGTTGGCGGTGTAACCACCGCTTCTTAAAATATAATCTTTTAAGTTCAGTTTGTCATTGAAGAGATGAGAAGTTGCAAATTGAACCTCCCCCATAACGCTAATTTCATAAGGTACGCTTGGTACAAAAAGACGATCGCCATCACGAACTACAATGGAATTCTCATTTTCTGCCGTTACCTGCTCCTTCAAATTCAAGACCAACCTACCCATTGACTTGGAGCCTTTCAGCTTGGAAAGCAAACTGTCTGCTACGGATTTTGCTTTTAAAGCAGTCTCCCCCGACCCTGCCGACAAGGAAATGTTGGCTAAATCGGTCTCAAGTTGAGCAATGAGCTTTTCCTTTTGCTCTTCCTCTCTCTCAATCAAATTCTTTCGGGTGAAAACCGCACCCTTCGGAAAGGCAGAATCGGTAAATCCTCCAGCCCGCTCAAAAACGCTTTTGAGAGTTTCATTTTTTTGGAAAGCGTAGGAACCTGGGAAACGAACTTCTCCTGTTATTTCTATGATATTACTTTCGGTCCAGGAAGGGATGGGCTTGACCGAAAGGATATCCTTGGAGCACAATTGCAGCGCCAAGGTTTTTTTCGAAAGGAGAGAATCCAAACTGACGTGTGTGATAGAAGCCGAGGAGGAAGAAGAGTTCAAATCCACGCTTTGCCTTGAAAGTTCAGACGAGACGGTGTAAGCGGCACCGGTCATACCACCTCCCGCCATCAAAAGGTCGGAAACAGTCATGTTTTTGGTTAGAGGATAATTCCCTGGAAAATGAACCATTCCCAATATACTTACGATAGGTACGCCGAGACCGGGCTCAGCTTCGTATCTCAGTTCTTCAAGGAGCGGTCTAATCGCACGCTCTCTTTTTTCTGAGTCAGTTCTTGAAAGAATGATTAGCTTGTCCAGCGGTAAAAGAATCAAGTCATCAACTGAACCAGGATCGGAAAGAACCTGATTTGGGGAAAAAGAAAAAGTGGATACTTTTCCCTGTGAGTTTTCTCTTCGAATCAAGGCATAATTCATATCGGCTTCCAATGAATAGTAACTTTTGGACTTGATGAGATCGGAAATGCGAATCCCTTTTTTCCACTCATATTTCTTCGCAAGTTCGACTTCTCCCTCAAGTGCGATTGCCTTCATACTTGAATCACTTACGGGGAATATCTCTATGCGATCACCATTAGTAATCAAGTATTCGGAATCTTTATTGAAGTCCAATGACTTCAGACTCATATAATCACCTTGGTCACTAACGCGTTGCAAAGAAATGGACGAACGCATTGCCCTGTCGGAAAAGCCTCCGCTCAACTCGATCACTTCACTCAGAGTTGCTTTGTCGGATGCCTCATAAATTGCGGGCCGCATAACTTCACCCTTTATCCAAACCCTGTTTCTGACAGTAGGCATAAAAATAACGTCACCATCTTCGAGTATCGTGCTCGAACGTTCTCCCTTGAGCAGTAGATCGTAGAGATCGAAAGTTTGGGTTGGCGTACCAGCACGCCTCAAAACCAAAGATCTAAGTGATGCGATTTCGTTGATTCCTCCGCATTTCAGCAAAAGATTAAAAACCGAACTTCCTGCCGTAACGACTTTCAAACCAGGTTGCTTGAACTCTCCGGCTAAGAATACGTTGATTTGCCGGAGTTCTCCCAAGGTTACCGAAACCCCGACGCCTTCGCCGAGTTTCTCTTTGACTTTTTCGTTAATAAGGGTTTTGAGAGCCTGAAAAGAATTGCCTTTTTCCAGTACGTTCAAAGGACCGACCCTTGGAAATTGAAGGATACCATTACGACCGATGCCGAGTGTGTATTGGGCTTCTTCCTGTCCGTAAAGTTGGATCTCCAAAAGGTCACCGGGTCCGATTTTATAGTCACTCGGCATGGCAAAATTATTGTCCGCACGAACGTAATTTTTTTCATGCTGAAAAGAGTGCGAAGGGTTGAAAACATGAAAACCGAATGGAAGAAGATCCGGTTCAGTTTTAACGTCTAGTTCGCGCGTTTCTTGTTTGATGATTTCGAACTGAAGGGTACGGATATTAACAAGGGCTTGTTTCAGGTCATGGATTCTATCCAAAATCAAAGTTTTATCCGCAACTGAAAGTTCCTCATCCTGCTCCTGCATGGTAATTTCAATATCTTGTTCGATCATGGACTCCAACTCCACGAGGGCAAGTAACTGAGCCTTTCTTTTGTCTGGGCTAAGTTCTTCTCCTTGAGGTCTGGCAGGCAAGGACGACGGGAAAGTGCTTTCGTCTTTCGGTTCAGCACTATTTGCAGGAATATTTTTATTGGAGACTAAAGCGGAGACAGCACTCTGATACTCGCTGAGCACAAGGTTTCTTTGCGCCGGTGGAAGTTGGTCGAGGAAGCTCTTGAACTTTGGTGAGATAACTTGGGCGAATACGTTCACGAAGCCCCAAAAAAAGAAGCATAAGAATAAAGGTTTTTTCATGATTAAGATTTAGAAAAGTCGCGTTAGAGAAAAGGAAGCGGTCAAGCCTTCGTTTTTGGCCAAAGAATGATCAGATTTCAAGCTCTCCCACCCAAAGGATGTTCTGACCTCGAAATTATGATCGGCATAAACTCTGGAATTATAAAGTTCAAAGGATAACAAATCGGTCGAGTGACCGTTGGAAACCGAACTAGTCCCGACCCCATCCTCGTTTAGCTTACCCGTGCGAAAGGTTCCACCCCATCCTATGCCGTCATGAGCCAAGAGGATTCCTCCCAAACTGAGAATTTTTGAATCTTGATCCGCCCAATGTCCAATCGGACGCCCACGGTATCGATATCCGTCATTGTAGATATAATGTCCATAGGTTATGTTATTAGTCCGCGGATCGTCCGTCCACCAATGAGTGGTCAAGTCGGCATATTCGGCAAAAAGTCTTAAGGTAGAGTTATCGAAAACCGACCACGTATCCACTCCGTATTGAAAGAACAAGGCATTGGGTAAAAAATTGTCTTCATCCTCGCCGGCAACTTGTCCATAAAAAGCGAAGGGAAGATCAAACGGTCGCCACCTAAAGTCCAATCCGGCCAACTGGTTCCCCGGTTCTTTGGCGGGATCCAACCCCGTGTTTCCGCCAGTATTGTCCTGGCTCAGAAATGCGTCAATCCACGTCGACAAGCCCTTCGGCCTACCCTCCCCCCCCAATTGCATCATCCTGAAAAGGCCAATTTCAAGACCATCGACGAGAGTTGGGGCAAGCTCCACGCGCATACCCCACAAAAAAGGTTTCGGGACATGCCTTTCCTTCTCCATTCGACCGATAAAGCTATGAAACGACCAAGGTCCAATCCAAGAGAGCCATTTTGATTCGAAGGGTTCGGGCACACGCCGGTCGAGAGAAACCGAAGGAATAGGCCGGGCGTTCGTCGACATGATCAGGCTCCCGTCCCAACCCGGTCCCCACCATCGATCAATTTTGCCCACACGGCCCGACCAGTTGCCCAAGCGGGCGGCAAGATAGGAACCATCAACGGTCAGACCTTCGTCTTTTCTACCCTTCCAATCATTTTCGACCCCATACAGGGTGGAAACGGAGATACGCGCCGCGAAACGGTCGTTCATCCATGAGGTAACGAAACTGGGTTGAAAGGAAGCCCTTGGCTCGTTTCCAAAAGAACGAACGGTCACGCGATTGTCGGCCAATCCAAGCTTGGCGCGCATGGGAGAGAAGCCCTCCCGACTCTCACGGGATATTGTATGTCCGATCAAGTCATGATCCCATTCAAAATCACCATCCTTCAGCCTTTGACTTATTCCACCAAGAGAAAGAGGCCAAGTTCCGGTCGTGGCCGAAAGACCGCCGTAATCCTGCAACATCCTGATCTCATGCCTGAGAAAAGGATCGTCAGGAGCAAGAAAGGGTTCACCGATCAAGCTCGTTCCGATCAAACAGAACAGTACCCGTTTCAGGCAACCAAAATAAAGATTCGAAAACATCTCTTCTTGGCTTATCGGAGTTCGAACTTTTCCGCAATCTCAAAGGAATGCGATTTCGCTCGCCCACCGAAGCAACTATCGATAACAGTCGGTTACTCGTGTGCAAATGGAAGACGATCCGCTATTTCGACGCATCAGGCAACATGCTGATCTAAGGCTTGATTTTCGCGCTACCCAATCGACCAAGGCCCGATTGGAGCAAATCAAGGAATTCATGCGTTTGGAGAAGGAGATGCTCCAACGCTATCACCAAAAAGGCGACTCAGGACTTCGTCTCACGAGGGCTCGATCGGTCATTTTGGACGTTCTTGTTCAAAATCTTTTCAGCTTTGCTCTCCAAGCCCTGGAAGAAAGTGCGGAAAGGACCAAACCCATGTGCATTCTTGCCACCGGTGGGTACGGAAGGGGTGAATTAAGCCCGCACAGTGATATTGACCTGATGTTTCTTTACCCCCCTTCGACAATGGGCAAGCCATTGGAGTTCCTAAAGGAAACGATGACCCGGGAGATCCTCTATCCTCTATGGGACGCCGGATTGAAAGTCGGCCATGCTTCCAGAGACGTCAAGGAGGCCATAAGCGAGGCTCAAAATGACATCAGGAACAAGAATTCAATGCTTGACGCCAGATACCTTTGCGGCGATCGCAAGGTTGCCTCAAAATTCATTTCCCGTTTCCTCAAGTTTTGCCGGAGTAATCAACCGGCAAAATACCTCGAGGAGTTGCACAGACACCAGGAGGAGAGAAGAGCTGAAAAAGGTGATACCGTCTTCCTGCAAGCCCCGGACGTAAAAAATGGCGTGGGGGGCCTTCGCGATTATCAGGGAATTCTATGGATGGCGAAGGTGAAATTCGGTGACAAGGGTTTGGAAGATTTGGTCTCAAGAAAGTATTTGAGCGTACAGGAAGCAAAGTCTTTTGAAGACGCCTATTCCTTTTTGCTGAGAGTTCGCAACGAACTGCATTTCCGGAGCAAACGCCCCGTCGACATCCTGCATTTGGAAAAACAACCTGAAGTCGCATTGGGACTTGGTTACGAAGAGGAGGATATTTTCCGCAG